>JACSSI010000080.1 GCA_014879345.1 Anaerolineae bacterium
AATTTGATGAACTAAAAAATTCCTTTCTTGATCCAGAAACAGAAGAACCGCTTAAAAATTATTGGGGCTACAGCACTGTTGGCTTTTTTGCACCCAAAGCAGGTTATGCCGCGACTGGCGCTTTAGGGATGCAAGTCGATGAGTTCAAAGCGCTGGTGAAATTGCTGCACAAAAACGGTATTGAAGTGATGCTCGACGTGGTATTTAACCACACAGGCGAAGGGGGCAATAACGACAATTATACGTTCTCTTTCAAAGGCATTGATAACAAAACATATTACATGCTCAAGCCAGACGGCCGTTATTACAATTTTAGCGGAACCGGCAACACCATGAACTGCAACAATCCTGTCGTACGCAACATGGTGCTAGACTGCCTGCGCTACTGGGTGGCTGAATACCACATCGACGGCTTCCGCTTCGACCTCGCCTCCATCCTGGGGCGCGACGCACAAGGCAATCCCTTATCCAATCCGCCCCTGCTCGAAGCGCTGGCCTACGACCCCGTGCTGGGCAAAACCAAGCTCATCGCGGAGGCATGGGATGCAGGCGGACTGTACCAGGTTGGCTCCTTCCCCGCTTACGGCCGTTGGGGAGAATGGAACGGTCAATACCGCGATAATATCCGCCGTTTCCTCATCGGCGAGATGGGGCAAGTGGGCGGCGTGGCAGAAAGCATTCAAGGCTCGCCTAATTTGTATCCAGAACGCGGGCCTACCGCCTCCATCAACTTTATTACTGCCCACGACGGCTTTACATTGGCCGACCTTTTCTCGTACAATGAAAAGCATAACTGGGCCAACGGAGAAAAAAATCGGGACGGTCACAATGGCAACTACAGTTGGAATTGTGGCTGGGAAGGTCCCACAGAAGATCCAGCCATCAACGCCTTACGCCGCCAACTGATCAAAAATGCTGTCGCCATCCTTATGGTCAGCCAGGGCGTACCTATGATTTTGATGGGTGATGAAGTTGCTCACAGTAAAAACGGCAACAACAACACCTACTGTCAGGACAATGAGCTAAACTGGTTTGATTGGACGCGCGTTGAGTCCCAGGCTGAAATATTTCGCTTTTTTAAAAATTGTATTGCCTTCCGGCAAGCCCACCCCGTTTTACGCAGCCGCACCCATTTTCGTAATATGGATTACATGGGCAGTGGCTTTGCTGATATTTCCTGGCATGGCACACAAGCCTGGGAGGCAGAATGGGCATATCATAGCCGTACCCTGGCTTTCATGTTAGACGGACAACATGCCCGGCGTGGCACCGTGCAAGATGATTACATCTATGTCGCCATGAATATGCATTGGGAAAGCCATCCCTTTGAACTCCCCAACTTACCGGGGAAACGGCAGTGGCATTTGTTTGTAAATACGAGTTTGTCTTCGCCTGATGATATTTTTATGCCTGGTGAAGAGCCGCTTCTGGATGATCAGTATTCGTTTTTAGTTGGCTCTCGCTCAGTCATCATCCTGGTAGGACGTTGATACCCGACTCGTTACGCTCGTAAACAGGCAGGTGCAAGGGACAGGTGTTTGTAATGGAAACTTTAAAAGTTCGCGGCACGTTAAACGAAATTGATCCGGTTATAGATTACGCAGTTAGCGCAGCCTATCAGGCTGGCTTAAATGAGCAAGGGCTGAATCGGGTGCGTCTGGCTGTCGATGAGATTGCTACCAATATTGTGGTGCATGGGTATGATGAGGCTGGACGCAGTGGTGATTTGTCTATTTCGGCTGAATACGATGAAGACCAACTCACTATTTATCTAGAGGACACAGGGGAGGAATATGACCCCCGTAACACGCCGCCGCCAGATTTGACGACAACATTGGAAAAACGGCCGTTAGGCGGCTTAGGTGTCTATCTGGCATTATGGGCAGTCGATCAATTCTATTATGAACACAAACAAGATCGCAATCGGAGCATTCTCATCGTGCAAAAACCGTGCGATCATCCTCCTTGCCTCGACACCTAAAAACCTCCATGAAAATCACCTACGCCAACCTGCTTGCCGTTGATCCAAACGAAACCCGCATTAACACCCTCACCGAAACCATGCAAAAACAAGGTTGGTACAGCGTTACCGCCTGCACCAACAGCAAAACGGCCCAATTCTTAATTGCCAGCAAAGCCTTTGACGCCATTCTCCTGGATGTCAATCTTGCCAGTGAAGATAATTTTCAAATCCTGACCCGCATCCGCGCCAACCCACGCTACAGCCAGATACCCGTCATCGTATTGGCAGAAACAGACGAACACCCGCTGGTCACAACCGCCCTGGAACATGGCGCCACCGATTACATCCGGATGCCCACCAACGAAACCCTGCTCAAAACACGTCTTAGCACCCATTTGCAGCAGCGTGAAATCCGCGCCCAGGCGCTTTCCTGTCTAGATGCCTTCAACGCCATGAAAAAGCTGGCAGATGATTTGCGCGAAGTCATTTTGCCCCTCGGCATTGCGCTTTCCGCCGAAAACAGTTTTGATTTACTGCTAGAACGCATTGTGCGCGAAGCCAAAGAGATTTGTAACGCCGATGCCGGTACACTGTATCTGCGTTCCGGTAATCAGCTAAACTTTGTAATCATGCACACTGATTCCTTGGATTTAGCCTATGGCGGCGCCAACCGCTTGCCCGTCCCTTTTGCCCCGCTGCCGCTTTATGATGAAGCCGGGCAGCCCAACCATCACAATGTTGCCACCCATGTCGCTTTAGAAGGCCAATCTGTCAATATATCTGATGTGTATGATGCCGATGGCTTCGATTTTTCTGGCACAAAAGCATTTGACCAAAAAAATCAGTACCGTTCCATCTCCTGTCTCACCGTCCCCCTTAAAAATAAAGAGGTGATGGGGGTTTTACAACTGCTCAATGCCAAAACCCCGGAAGATGACCACATTATCCCGTTTTCTATTTATCATAAGCTGGTAGCAGAATCACTCGCCTCCCAAGCAGCCATTGTCATGCACAATCATGTGCTGCGTGAACGGCAAAAGGAACTGCTCCAGGCCGAGCAAGAGCTGCAAATTGGGCGCAAGGTTCAAGCAGATTTTTTGCCTCGGGAGATTCCCCAACCGCCAGGCTGGGATATCGGCGTTTATTTTGAGCCGTCTCGCATTGTCGCTGGCGATTTTTATGATGTGTTTCACATGCCGCTTAATAAAATCGGTCTGATTATCGCCGATGTGTGTGATAAAGGTGTGGGCGCAGCCATTTTTATGGCCCAAGTGCGCAGTCTGCTGCGGGCGTTTATCCAACAGCATTATTTTCTTGCCAATCACAATTTATTATCACAGGAGATGAGCGATTTTATTCTGCCAAACGAGTTGACCGCTTTCCAGCCGATTGATTTGGCCGCTTTATTTGATGCTGTCGCGTTAACAAATGTCAATATTGGCAATAATCATGGGGATACCAATATGTTTGTCACCGTCTTTATTGCCTCGTTAGACCCCCAAACGGGTGAATTTATTTATATCAACTGTGGGCATCCACCCACGCTTGTTTTTAATGAAACGGGTCTTAAAGAGAAGCTGATGCCAACAGGGCCAGCGATTGGCTTGATGCCGATGGCAAATTATCGCATTAAGAGTGGCAAATTGGAGCGTGGGGATACGCTTCTCGCTTATACAGATGGCATTACGGAGGCACGAGACCTGGAGGGTGATTTATTTGGTGAGGAACGGCTAATAGAAGGGGTGGCAGAACGGCCGTTTTCCGCCCCAAACCTCTTGCACCACATCGTCAACAAAGTCCACACCCATATGGGCCTTGCTGGTCAATACGACGACATCACCATGCTGGCCGTACAGCGCAAATAAAGCAGTTGGTTCTATGTTATAATGCCGTCATTATTCAAGTCCCACATTATTTCACCACAGAGGGTAAAAACATGGGAAAAAAGAAAAAAGAAAAAGTCACAGCAACAAAACCAAAAAAAGTCACAGAACCATTAAGCATCCTCACCGAAAACGCAGAATTTAGCACCCGCGCCCATTACATCGATCAAGAAGCAGCCGGCTATCAAAACATTAAAATCAAAGAACATCTCCTGCCAAAAGAACCGCCTCAATATAAACCGGACGGCAAGCTCAAAACACGCTATTACGAAAATGAACTAACCCGCTTGCAAGAAGAGCTTGTTAAGCTGCAATATTGGGTCTCCGAAAAAGGCTTGCGCGTTGTCATCGTGTTTGAAGGGCGCAGCGGTGCCGGCAAAGGTGGCGTCATCAAACGGATCATGGAACGCACCAGCCGCCGCATTGTGCGCGTCGTAGCCTTGCCCACCCCCAGCGACCGTGAAAAAACACAATGGTGGTTCCAAAAGTACGTAGTTCATTTACCAGCCGGTGGCGAAATCGCCCTCTTCGACCGCAGTTGGTACAACCGCGCCCTGGTTGAACCTGTCATGGGCTTCTGCACCGATGAACAATACCGGGAATTCCTGCGCTCTTGTCCCCAATTTGAACGGATGCTCGTCCGATCTGGCATCATTCTGCTGAAATACTGGTTCTCTGTTGCGGATGAAGAACAGGAGCGCCGTTTCCAGGCGCGGGTCGATATTCCCTACAAACGATGGAAACTCAGTCCGATGGATTTGGAAGATCGGCGGCGCTGGGTAGAGTATTCCAAAGCCAAAGACCGCATGTTCGACTATACCGACATCAAACAAGCCCCCTGGTATGTAGTCAACGCCGACGACAAG
This sequence comes from Anaerolineae bacterium, assembly GCA_014879345.1. Lineage (GTDB taxonomy): Bacteria > Chloroflexota > Anaerolineae > Promineifilales > Promineifilaceae. The sequence goes on from JACSSI010000080.1 coordinate 4,713, forward strand.
AAAAAGGCACGTCTCAACTGCATCACTCACATTCTCAGCGCCATCCCTTATGAAGACATCACCCCAGCACCCATCGAATTACCACCACGAGAAGTCAACGACGATTACATTCGTCCGCCTATCACCGAACAGACTTTCGTACCGGAAATTTACTAAGACACTTTAAGACCTCCGAGGTTTTTGAAACCTCGGAGGTCTCCAATTAGCACGCTTCAAGGCCCTCTACATGCTCGATATTTCTGAAATTACCGATTATTTGTACATCGCCGCTTATCCCAGTGGCAAATATGCCAAAGAAGTTTTGATACGTGATATACGCCTTGTCATCAATATGATCTGGCTCAAACCTGCCAAAGAATACACGATGGAGCCATTTCGCATGGTAACGCTGCGTACTCTGGATGCCCCTTTCTCCCGTATTCCGGTCGAAACGTTGGTAAAAGGGGTTAAAGAGGCACTGCCAGTCATTGCTAACGGGGAAGCGGTGATGGTTTATTGCCGCGAGGGTCGGCATCGCAGTGTGGCGATGGCTTCTTGTATCTTGATTGCTTGCGGTTATTCGGCTGAGGATGCTATGAATCTGGTCAGCGCACACCGCGAGGTGGCAGATCCCCGCGCCGACCACATTGTGAGCCAAATTCTTGCATTTGAAGAAACGTGGAATAAGAAGAACTAGAGATTGGACCAATTTTTAGAAATTGGTCCAATCTGACTGATTCATTTACAAAGTTACCGGTTGGCCTGTATTGGCTGATTGATACAAGGCTAACGCCGTTTTGACGTGGTTGCGCGTTTCGGTCAGGGTTAGAAATTGAGGTTGCCCGTCTAAAATGGCAGCGTGCATATCTTCAACTTCACCCAGATAGAGTTCTTTTTTCGGCATTTTGACTTTTTTCTTTTTGCCATCCGGATCTGTGAAGTAAACTTTGCCGTCTTGTGGATTGACAAACGGCCGTTCTATCAACAATCTCCCCTCCGTGCCTACAATCTCAATATAGGTCTGGAAAGGTGAGCGGAAACCGCAGCTAAACTGCCCGATCACGCCATTGGCATATGCCATCTGCCCCGCAAACACTTCATCCACACCAGACTCGCCCACCCACTGCGTGGCAAACACACGTTCTGGCGTGCCGCCCATCAGGTTTTGCATATAACTCATGGGATAAACACCCACATCCCACATCGCACCGCCGCCCCACTCCGGTTTCATACGCACATTGGTTGCCGGATCACCCATCGCAAAACTAAATAGACCATTGAGTACGGTGATTTCTCCAAAACGGCCGTTCTCCACCATCTCCTTAATCAGCTTCGTTTGCGGGTGATGACGATACATAAACGCCTCCGCCAACACATTACCCGTGCGCTCGCTGGCCGCAATCATCGCATCCACCTCATCCAGCGTGAGGGCAAACGGCTTCTCACACAACACATGCTTACCATGCTCCAGCGCATAAATCGACCATTCCGCGTGCAAATGATTAGGCAGCCCAATATAAACCGCATCCACCTCATCAGAATCCAGCATCGCCTCATAACTGGCAAACGCCTGCGGAATATCCCACTTGGCTGCATACGCATCCGCCGATTCTTGAGAACGGCTGGACACCGCCACCAACTCACCCCGTTCTGACGCTCGAATCGCCGGAATCAAAGCCCTGTTAATATTCGCCGTCGAAACCAAACCCCACCGTACTTTATCCATCACTCACTCCGTGAGAGCAAGAGGAATGAGCGAGAGCTAGAGATATTCATGACTCCAACTCTCGCTCTTGCTCTCGCTCTAGCTAATCAATCCGACTAAAACTTCCTTCGACTGTGCCTGGATCGTGTCATGCAAACTTGTGCCGTGACTATCCATCGTCACCACCACCGGGAAATCCTCTACGCGGATCACCCACATCGCTTCCGGCACACCAAATTCCAGCTTATACACACCCAACACTTCCTTCACCGATTGGGCAATATAACTGGCCGCGCCACCAATCGCATGAAGGTAAACGGCTGGCTGTTCTGCACACGCTTTAAGCGTATTGCCGCCCATCCCCCCTTTGCCAATGACGCCTTTCAAATTGAAATGCCTGATCACATCCGCCTGATACACCTCTTCGCGGATACTGGTAGTTGGCCCGGCCGCTACAAAAGAATAAGAGCCATCGTCATGTGTTTTCACCACCGGCCCGCAGTGATAAATCACACCACCATCCAAAAGCTCCTTCAAATCATCATACAATTCTTGTTCATCAGGTTGCACAGGCTTCTTGATGAAATGTTCAATCATAAATTTATGTGCCGCATCGCGTCCAGTCACAATGATGCCGTTCAAATAGACGGTATCACCCGCTTTCAAGCTGCGGATTTCTTCATCAGAAATTGGGGTTGTTAACTTAGGCATAGCTCACCTCCACCTCTTCACCACCAAGTTGAATATCCATGCTGGCACGTCGATTCGCCCAGCACATATAAGCTACAGATACAAAATAACTGGCAGGCAGCCGGTGTTGTGCCGCAATTTTCACGCCCAAAGCCGTAGTATTGCCGCCAAAGCCCATCGGGCCAATGCCCATCTGGTTCGCTTCTTCAAAGATTCGCTCTTCCAACGCCGCAAGCTGCGGATCAGGATTGGTATCGTCCAATTGGCGGAAAAGCTGCTGCTTGGATTTAAGATAACCGGAGCCACGGTCGCCGCCAATGGCAACGCCCAACACGGCCGGGCCACAGCCACGCCCCTGTGCCTGATAAACTGCATCCAGCACCACCCGGCGCACACCTTCCAGGTCACGACCGGCACCCAAATCACCATCTGGCAATTTGTACTGAGTCGAGACATTCTCGCAGCCGCCGCCTTTGAGCAGCAGGTCTACGTGAATAGCATCTTCATCCCATTCATGAAAATGCATGGTCGGGAAATCTTCGCCCGTGTTGTCACCGCTGTTTTTACCGGTGAGGCTGTCAACCGCGTTTGGCCGCAGGTAATTGTTCTTGGTAGCGGCGGCCGCGGCGGCACGAATCTGGTCAGCCAATTTGCGGGTGGAAACACCCACCGGGTATTTCACTTCAAAAATCGGCGTCCCCGTATCCTGGCAGATGGGGGTGCTATTTTTCTCAGCAATATCAACATTTAACAAGATAGTGTCCAGCGCACCTTCGGCAGCGGAGCCTGGGGCTTCATTGCCTTTGGCCTGGTGCAATCCCTGGCGCATGTCGGCTGGCAATTGTGTTGCCGCGCGACGGATCAATTCCACAAATTGATCGGTTAGATCGAGGGTTTTGTAATCCATAAATTTGCCTCCATAAATTTGTTGTGAAAATGTACAGGTCAGATGGTGAAATAGTCCCCCTATGATGCACTAAAATGGCGGGGAAGGCTAGAGAAAAACGGCCGTTTTGAAGAAGACCTAATATAATAAAGAAGTAGCTTTATTTTATTATGCGTATTCTTTCACACATATTAAAATACCGTTTAATCATTGCACGGAATTTCAAGGAAAATATAAGTTGAGGTGATTTTGAATTTCAGTATTCAAAACAAAAAAACCACCATAGTAGCCATTAGTCTTCTCTTACTCATTATATTTGTTACGGCAACATCTTTTTTCTTGTTGAAAAGCAACTTCAAGGGAAAGGAATGCTATCAGGTTACTGAAGTATGGAAAGATGTTCGTGGTTTGGCGGGAAAACGCATTTGTGTTAATGGGAAAGCAGAATACTCTATAGCCACAACTTTGAGTTTATGTTGTCCGGCATCTTGTGATTGTAATGAAACCTTTGGAGAAGTGAGATTAATCAGCGAAGAGAAAATCACATACAATCCTAGGGTCTCTATAATTGACTATATAAGTTTAGATTCTCCAACCTGTAAAGGAAATGAGTGTCAGATTACCTGTTCCCCCTTTAATCCTGAAGGTATAGAATACTTTCACCTTATTGGGACATTAAGTGTGACTTCTCGAAATGGTGAACCAGCCTGGCTAAAACTTACCGATTTGGATATGCAAAATTCCCGGCAATTCGTAAATGGAAAATGGGAACCAATCCCCACAGGTACCTTTGTGAAACCATTGGCCACGGCAACACCCGTACCTAATTCCTGTGAACAATTGAGATTGGATATAGAAAAGCCTAAAGAATAATTGAGGTTCTTCAACCTATCTGTCAATAAAATAATTTCTCCATGCATAGACTCTTAAGGCGGCATATTTTTTAAACCATTTACAAATCTTCCCCTACTCTCCTCAACCGGCAAACTTGTGCTATAGTCCAACTTGAGCAAACTTGCTCGTTCAAGGAAAGGCTATGTCAGCAACAACCATCTCCCCAAACGAACCCACCACCATCGAAAAAATGAAAGGACTGCCCTGGAGCATCACCGGCGACTCCTTCAACTCCGTCTTCGTCCAGTTCACCTACTTCGGCTCCGTCTTCATCCTGTTTCTAGATGCCTTGGGACTCAGCAAAAGCCAGATTGGCGTCATGCTCTCCATCTTCCCCTTTGCCGGACTCATCGCCTTGTTCATCGCCCCCACCGTCGCCCGTTTTGGCTACAAACGCACCTTTCTCACCTTTTGGGGTCTGCGCAACGTCATCACTGCCTTTTTGCTGCTCACTCCCTGGGTCTACGCCACCTTGGGCGAGACAGCCGCCAGCCTATTCGTCGGCCTCATCGTCACCGGATTTGCCCTGTGCCGCGCCACCGCCGAAACGGGCAACTACCCCTGGGTGCAAGAGTACGTTCCCAACCACGTACGCGGTAAATTTACCGCTATCGGCAATTTATTCACCACCATCGTCGGCATCATCGCCATCGCCATCGCTGGCTATGTCATGGAGCAGACCACAAACCTGAGTGGATTTATGCTGCTCCTTGCCACAGGCGTGATCTTCGGCTTTTTATCCGTGTGGGCTTACAGCCACATCCCAGGCGGCGCCCCCGTCATAAACGCAGAAAAAACAGGCCAGCGTGATTTAAGAGAAGCGCTCAACGACCGCAGTTTTCGCAATTATTTACTGGGCATCAGCCTGATGACCTTAGCCACCGTCCCCATGGTCTCCTTTCTGCCCTTGTTTATGGCTGAAGAAGTGGGGCTGCCAGACAGCCAGGTGGTGCTGCTGCAAAGTGGCACCTTACTGGGGGGTCTTGTTTCTGTTTACCTGTGGGGCTGGGCAGCCGACCGGTATGGCAGCACCCCCGTCATGCTCTCGGGCGTGCTCATGCGCGTCTTCCTGCCCATTTTCTGGCTGTTCATGCCCCAGAATAGTCCCTGGAGTTTGTACGCCGCCTTAGCCATTGCCTTTTTCCAGGGTGTCGCCAATATGGGCTGGGCGATTGGTTCTGCCCGTTTGTTATTTGTACGCATTGTGCCGCCGGAAAAGAAAACCGACTACATGGCGCTTTATTATGCCTGGATTGGCGTTGTCGGTGGTCTGAGTCAGGTTATCGGTGGCTGGATTTTAGAAGCTTCTGAAAATCTGTCCCTCTCCTTGTATGTCATCGACTTCGATCCCTATTCCCCCCTGTTTTTGATGGGCATCATTTTACCGTTATTCAGTCTATTTCTTTTTAGGGGCGTGAAAACAGACAGCACGGTGAGCATGGGCACGTTTGCCGGTTTTTTGCTGCGCGGCAACCCGTTCATGGCAATGGAATCACTGGTGCGCTACCACATGGCTAAAGATGAAGAAACGGCCGTTAAAATAACAGAACGGCTCGGGCAGGCAAAAAGCTTACTGACAGTAGAAGAACTGCTGGCATCCCTCGACGACCCCCGCTTCAACGTCCGGTTTGAAGCAATCGTAGCCATCGGTCGCACCCGCCCGGATGAACAACTCATCGCCGCCTTGGGCAGCGTGCTGCATCGCAACGATCCGTCGTTGAGCGTGATGGCCGCCTGGGCGCTGGGCCGCATCCACGATGAGCGAGCCATGGAGCCACTACGCGAAGCCCTCAATTCCGACTACCGTTCGGTGCGAGCACACAGCGCCCGCTCATTAGGCACCCTGGGCGATACCTCCGCCATCCCCCTGCTCTCAGCACGCCTAGAGACAGAACAAGATCATGGCCTGCGCGTGGCCTACGCCTCTGCCCTGGGTCAACTACATGCTCCGGAATCAACCGCCGCCCTCAGCAAGCTCTTGTACGAAGAAGAAGACACCACCCTAAGGCAGGAACTGGCGCTGGCACTGGCGCGACTGGTAGGAGATGAGCACCATTTTGTGCATCTTGCCCGTCAGGTAAACACAGATGCCAGCACAACCCTTTCTCAAGAGATAACGGCCGTTGCCAAAAAATTGGAAAACGCCCCAGAATCCACCCACAGCCAGCTCACCCAATGCGCCGCCGTCCTCAGCCAGGGCGAACTCGACCAGGGCATCACCCAATTCACCCACATCCTGGCCGAACTTGACACCGCCCAATTCCCAGAGCCTCATCAGGCTATCTTGCGTGAATGTCATACACGCCTGGCACAGTGCCACACCTCAAGATTGGAATACATCGTACTCGCCCTTCACGTTTTAAAAACTACTGAATAAGAAAGTGATAAATACAAAAATTCATACTTGACTTCTTGGTATATCTATAATATCTTACAGACAATTCAATGATAAAATGGATAGACGTTCCCACTCGTCAATCCAAAATCAACAATCGTTAATCGAAGGATGTGACATATGAAATGGCAAGGCGTATTCCCCGCAATCACGACAAAATTCAACGAAGCAGATGATTCCCTGGATTTAACGGCTCTGGAGAGCCACATTGAGGCGCAGATTGAGGCTGGCATTCACGGGCTGGTGATGGCTGGCTCGCTGGGCGAGAACAGCGTGCTGACCTTTGACGA
>JACSSI010001047.1 GCA_014879345.1 Anaerolineae bacterium
CATCGGCCTCGGCCACAAACTCGGCTCCCTCGAACCCGGCAAGCAAGCAGACATCCTCATCCTCAAAGAAGCTGATTATCGGCATCTTGCCTATTTCTTTGGTCACAATCCGGTGGAATTGGTAATGAAGCGCGGAAACATTATCATTTAGAGTTTGTAAGGCAACACTGAAAACCTCCACGATAACCTATGCTATAATCATAAATGGAATGGAACTTATGAAATCGCTAACGGAAATCAAGCACATTTTGGAAAGGCAAAAGCCCTTTCTCGCCTCAGAATATGGCGTGGTTGAAATGGGTGTGTTTGGTTCTTACGTGCGCCATGAACAGCGCCCTGACAGCGATATTGATATCCTCATTGAATTGGAAGAACCTTCCCGCATCAGTTTAATTGACCTCGTTGAACTCGAATATCATTTGAGCGACTTGTTGGACGCAAAAGTTGACATCGCCATTAAGCGGAATTTGCGAAAGCGTATTGGTCAACGTATTCTGGCTGAGGTCGAACCGATATGAGTAATGAGTTTCTGGATTACATCGAAGATATTCTCGATGCAATGGACAAGGCCAAAATTTTGTACGACATTCCAGAAATCGAACCCCATATTCAACAAATTCTGTTAGATTTCAACGGCTAAACAAACTGGCGTTAGATTACTCGTAAACGGCCGTTTCCCTTTCCCCTCGTTTCCATTACAATCTACTTCAACCATCCCCGTGATCAATCAAATTATATTTTGGAGAAATATAACTATGTCAGAAGGTATCAAGATTTTCCTCAGCGTCGGGACTATATGCAACGACCAACAAGAAAAGTTTGTGCAAAACATTGAGAAGCACTTGCAAGAAAACGGGATAATCCCACAGACGCTTGGTCGCACCTATTTCTCCAGCCAACAACCCCTTATTGCCATTAGAGACCTGATGGCAAACAAATGCTATGGCACTATTGTGCTGGCTTTCGAAAACATGCACCTGATTGAAGCCATCGAAAAACGAGGCAGTCCTGAAGAATCACGCTGGCAAGCTGTCAACTTGCCTACCGTGTGGAACCAGTTAGAAGCCTTAATGGCTTACATGATGGACTATCCTTTACTGGTTATCGTAGAAAAAAACCTTAAATACGAAGGACTGCTTGAGAGCGGTTATGATTGGTACGTCAAAAAAGTCAACCTGGAAGATGACATCCTGACCGATCCTGAATTTGTGGGGATGTTTGCCGACTGGGTACAGCGGGTACAAGACTTCCACTTGTTTTGGGTTGAATCGTCAACCGAACAAGACACCCCAATCGGCCAATTTCCCCCAATTGCCCAAAATCCCCTTGTTAATTTGCGCCAAATCCTGGCAGACCGGTTTAGCCCAGGTGACCTGGAAACACTCTGTTTCGATCTGGATATCCCTTACGAGGATTTATCAGGCGATGAACATCGCCTCAAATCTCTGCATTTGGTTCAGCACCTTGACCGCACAAACCGCATTGATGAGCTCATTAAAGTGGGTCAGGTCATACGGCCTGATATCACCTGGAGCTTAACATAACCAACCGTTTTTATGTTCGCGCTCAACTGAAATCGTTATTAAATCCTCGGCTCGTTCAGACAGGTCGAGGATTTTATTTTCCAGGCAGATTTTCATCCCATGTTGTTGACAAGCTGCTGTGCTGGCGTTATACTCCACTTTGTAAAGTCATTTAACTTACTATTAATTGGGTAGTACAACAGCGATGCAAAAAGCCACCCGGCAGCAGACAAAAGACCACAATACCCGCCTCATCCTCAAGACGGTTTATGATGCAGGCGAAATCAGCCGCGCCGACATTGCGCGTGCCACGCATCTGACGAGACCTACCGTTTCCAGCATCGTGGCAGATCTGATTGAGAGCAACTTTGTGGTTGAGACCGGGCAGGGGCCATCCGCAGGGGGTAAACGACCGACGCTA
>JACSSI010000081.1 GCA_014879345.1 Anaerolineae bacterium
GCCGCTTATTTGTTGGCAAAACGGCCGTTTGCCGATACCGCGCCTGATTATCCTGAAGATGATGGCATTTTGCGCATCCGGCAGGAAGATTTGTATTAGGGTCAGGTGTTTGTCGTGTCGAGATACATCTCTCGAATCCAGGTCAAAATTTGATCGGCGGCTTCATTAGGAAACGTATATTGCCACTGAACGGCCGTTTCTTCCCCCAGCCAGCGAAACAAAATCAAGAACCCAAACAAACTGCGCCACGTTTCTGCCGTTGAGTAACCGCCATAAGTATTGGGCAAGGCTGCTAACACACGAGAGTCTGCCCATTCTGACAGGAAACGGCCGTTGTACCACGTATCCCGCTCTGCCCCGAACAGCGCCTGCGCGTGCCACGCTATCATCATTAACAGCGCCGGACGCATCAACGATTCCAACACCAATTTGGCACGCACCACATCACCTCGCCGCGTCAACTTCGCCATTTTGTGACCGTTCATCAGCACAGCATTTATCAATGACAAAAATTCAGCTTCATCAGGACGAGATGGCGGCTGTAAAACGGCTGTTGGTAATTCAACCATTGTTCCAACCCGAGAATAAAGCAGCTTTGCCCCTCGCTGAATCACAGGCTTATAGGAAGCGCTGTCAACAAGGGCGGCTAAATTCTCGCCACCCGGCGTAAAATAAAAATCTGCCTTCACGCCGTCAGCAAACAAGACCAGCCACTCCACATCCCCGCTCTGATGCCGCTCAAAAACCGGAACGAGTACTCCACCAAAATCGGCCAGCCAACCATCCTGTCCCACAAAAACTTCAATATCATCGGCAAACAAAATCAAATCCACATCTGACCATTCATCCGCCGGATGCGTTTCCCGTGCCAATGAGCCAACAAGCAAGACCATCTGGATGTCAGAACGGCCGTTTGCCCACATAACAACTTGCTCCTGAAACTGAGTCAATCTATCCATTAAAAACAAAAAACCGCCGAGACCATTGAAAACGCGACCACATTCTGCGCTTTCCTCGTCCTCCGCGGTTCAAACCCATCAACAAACAAACTATCAATCAATTTCCATATTTTTTTCAAAACGGCCGTAACCCACATACGCCAAACCAATACTCAACACATAAAGAATAAGCAGCGGTGCCATCGTCAACAGCATCGTCACCGGATCAATAGACGGCGTAATCGCCGCGGCCAACACCGCTATGCCCACCACCGCCACACGCCATTGGTCACGCAGCATAGGCCCATTCACCAACCCCACCCGAGCCAGAACAAAAATAATGATAGGCATTTGAAAGCTCAAGCCAAGCCAAAACAACATCGCCAAAATAAAACCGATATATTCTGAACTCGTCCATTCCGTCATGAAAATATCAGGCATAAAAGTGGAAAGAAAAGCCACTGCGGCTGGCACTAAAACAAACCAGGCAAACAAAATCCCGATTAAAAACATGCCTACCGTCGCCGGAATGAAAATATAAACGTAACGACGTTCTTTTGTGGTTAAACCAGGAGAAATAAAAAGCCAAAACTCAAGAAGGATAACCGGCATTGCCAAAATAAAGCCCGAAACCAGAGCTACCTTAAAAAAGGTCTCAATACCCTCTGTCGGTCGCAGCGTCTGTAATTGGTTGCCACCATATGGCTCAAGAAGAAAAAGAAGAATTCGCTCAGCAAAAATAAAGCTGATAACCGTACCTACCACCAGCGCCCCGGCTGCCCAAGTTAAACGGATACGCAGCTCGTTGAGATGTTCTAAAAGAGACAGTTCACCAAAGGCCTGTGTGGGTTCTTCGTCACTGCTTATATCACTCATTATTCAGGGTCTTCAGTTACATCAACTAAATTGGGGAGATCTGTGGCCGTCCCATTCTGAGGAAGTTCTTGAGAGGAAATGTCTTTCTCGTCATTTTTTGGCCCAAAATGATGAGGTCGAATCGTATTATCTACGGCTTTCCGCGCTTCATGGATGGCGTGCTGACCTTCTTTCATGGGCTGCGCTGCCACCGACGTGATCTCACGTTTTAAATCAGCCAGTTGTTTGCGTAAATCTTGCACTTCTCCCCAGGCATCTTTCATCTCGCCACCATCATCAATGGCCGATAATTCTGCATTTAATTGCCGTGTAAAGCCACGCGAAATAGTCTGCAACTGTGCCGTTACTTTGCCCAACCAAAAGGCAACCTGCCGAATCCGCTTTGGCCCCAACACAATGCCAGCCAACAGCAATATAACAACCAGCTCTGGGGCACCTATGCCAAAAAAACTATCCATGGCTAATCAGTCAACTTATGCTTTTTAGGCTTCGCTATCTTCCGCAGTTTCATCAGCTTTTTTTTCATCATCCTGTTGGCCTTCTTTCATGCCATCACGGAAGGCGCTGATGCCTTTGCCCATTTCACTGCCCAACTTACTGATTCTACCGACACCAAAGACCAGTAGAACGATTATTAAAATTATTACCCATTCCCAACCACCAAGTGTCATTTTATGCGCTCCTTTGTAAATCGATAGTCGTAAATCGATTCGCCCCACTCATGGGGAACTCCTTGAAATTCAGCTTTTTGCTACCTTCAATTAACTTCATTATAACAAACTAATATGTATCGCGATAACGGTTCTGCACATTCCTTGCCGTTTTTGATTATACTCTCAGCCAAAACAGGTGCGCTATGAACCATTTGCGTCAGGCAGACAATCTACTTCTACATCACGATATTGTAAGAACCAGTGCGCCAATGACTGGTAGCGGTCGCGAGTATTTGAGATGAATCCAATTTCTGCCTGGTTGACTTCTGGGCTGAGGGCATAGGTGTAGATATGTTGGTAAATAGTGAGGGCAGGCAGGCTCTGATTATATTGACGCTGGAAGGTATCGTAGGAGAGCCGCCTTTCTGCTGTCGGCCATGTTTGCCGGCCCACTTCTAAGGCTTCACTGGCTTTGCGGTTATTCCACCCAGCTACGTTGCTGCCTCTGATAATGGCTTCCTGGCTCCAAAAATCATAAAGATCGGGGTCTCCAGGTGGCGCAAAATCTACTAAAGCCGCGTCAAATTCACCTTCGTCCAGGCGCTGGCGCAAATCGGTTGTAGTGGCGGCCAGGGTTATTTGTGTGTCGATACCGGCACGGCTCCACTGCTGGCCGATGGCTTCTGCCAATGCGCGCGTCTGTGGCGTGTCAAGTGCGAGTAAATTCAAGAGCAAGGGTGTGCCATCTTTTTGGCGCACGGTAGCACCGTCAGTTAATGTCCAACCAGTTTCATCAAGTTGGCTGGCGGCAGTGGCTAAATCAAAGCGGTATCCGGTCAATAAGCCAGGATTATATGCCCAGGATGAGGGCAAATAGGGCCCCTCTAAGGGCAAACCTTGCCCATTCAGCACAGTGTCAACCAATGCCGGGCGATCCAGGGCGTTGGCTAATGCCTGTCGTCCTGTTTTCCATTGCAGCAGTTCGGATGGAGCCGTTTCCATGTTGAAAAGCAGAATGGTGTAACGAGAATCTGGTGCTGTGAATAAGCGGGTATTGGGGAATGCAGCTAACACGGGCAAGGCGGTATCTGAAACGCGGTTAACAGCATGAATACCGCCTTCCATGAAGGCCTGGAGCATGGTTTCTTCGTTGGGGAAGAATTGAAATACCAGGGCGGCTATTTTTGTGTCTTCAGGCCATATGGCGGGATTGGGCAATAATCGCAAACGGCCGTTTTCCATCCAATCATTCTCAGCATCCACCATAAACGGCCCCGTACCGATGGGGGCTTTGTTGAAGGGGGATGTTTGCAGGGAAACGGCCGTTTCCCCTTCAAGCAAATGCGCTGGCAAAATTCCACGAGTAGTAGCATCTAAAAATGGGGAATACAGTTCAGGTAATGTGAAGGAAATCGTGTGTTCATCAAGCTGCTGAATGGTAACAGACTGCCACAAATCACGAACGGCCGTTGCCCCAGGATAATCATCTGCTTGCAGCAAGCCATACGTAAAAGCCACATCAGCCGCAGTTACCGGCTCGCCATCATGCCACAAAACATCATCTTTCAGCGTAAACGTCACCGTCAGGCCATCTTCACTGACCGACCAACTTTCAGCCAACGCTGGTTCCAGTTTCCCGCTTTTGCCATAACGGGTCAGGCCATCGAAAATGAGGCTGTTCAGGTCACGATCAACAGGAAAATTATCTGAAAGCAGAGGATTGAGGTATTGTGGCGCCCCCACCACACCTTCTATAAACGCACCGCCTGCTTCCGGTATACGCACCGTGCAGGCATCAGACGCTTCTGACTCAGGTAATTGAGACCCTGAAATTTGCACGTCTTGCTGAGGCACAACAGCCTCAGTTTCAAACAATTGAGTTACGTACAAACGTATGGCAACCACCAGGCCAAAACAAACAACAGCCAAAACTATTTGCCACCGCAAGTTTATCTTCATCTAAACACAATAAAACGTGAAACAAGGAACGAAGAACCACCTCGTTCTGTGTTTCACGTTTCCAAAAAGCGCGATTTATTTACTGTTTGGTGTGCGCAGCGTTTTAAGCAACTTGACCATAGGCCAAAAAAGCTAAAATGGTATTGAGGAAAAAGATCACAGAGATGCCGATTGTCACCTTGTGCAGGGTAGCTTCCACACCACGGCGGGTACGGAAACCACCACCAGAATCAGAGCCGCCCATAAAACTACCCAGACCGCCACCTTTTGTCTGCATCAATACCAACACTGTCATCACGACAGACAGAATAATCTCTATTACGCCCAAATAAGGAGCAAATGCTTGCAAATCCATACCAGTCTAAACCTCATCTTCGTTATTATCATTGTTCTACCATTTAATTCTAAGGGCTGGTAGACAAGATTGGCATTATAACAGGCTCCCTCGTCTCCGTCGAATTCGATGTTTTGTTTCTCATCATTTATTTGTCGATGAAAATTGCCCACGTTGCCGCCTGTGGTAAACTACACGTTGCAATTATCAAAACGGCCGTTTCCCAATTCGGAAGCAAGGATCCATTCGTGATCGAGATCAACGATGTAACTAAAAAATTCTATGACTTCGCAGCCCTCAATCATGTCACATTGCACATTCAAAGAGGGGAAGTTGTGGGCTTACTGGGGCCAAATGGCGCAGGCAAAACCACACTCTTTAAACTCATTGCTGGCACATTGCAGCCCACCTCTGGTCAAATTCGGCCCACAAGTAGCGCGTGGCCGACCATTGGCTACAAACCAGAACGGCTTCTTTTCCCAAACCAACTGCGCGTGCGCCACTATTTAGAACGCGCCGCCCAAATTAGCAATGTGCCAAAACGTGACATTTCTCGCGTTGTTAATGAGAGCCTGGCTCGTGTTGATTTAACAGCAGACGCCAACAAACGCATCAAAGAATGCTCAAAAGGAATGCGCCAACGGCTTGGACTGGCACAAATCCTCATCGGTAATCCACCACTAATTCTGCTTGACGAACCATCCAATGGCTTAGACCCTAACGGACAGGTGGAAATCCATAACTGCATTCGCCGCTTACAAAATGAAGGGAAAACCGTCTTGATGAGCACACATCATTTGCCTGAAGTGACACAGGTTTGCAGCCAGGTTGTCATTCTCAACCAGGGTCAGGTTCATTACCAAAACAGCGTAGATGAAGCCGTGGCGGCTCGTTCTCACATCCGTATTCGTGTGAACAGGCCGATTGGTTCTTTTGCAACTGAGCTAACGGCCGTTAACCCCAATATAGTCGTCGAAGGTGATACCGTTTACCTGCGTGATAACGCCATGGAACTGCGCCGTGACATCCTGGTCATGCTGCTCAAAACAGGTTTCGACGTTTTGCGAGTGGAGCATCAGCGCATCTCCTTATCCGAAATTTATGCCGAGGCTGTCCAATGAATCAACGTATCGCAGCCCTGACCGCTCATTTTTTCCGCAGCCTCACCTTTTCTGTAACGGGTGCCATTTACCTCATCATGGGCATCGCTTTTTGGGCGATCATGTTCCCTCCCGGGCAAAAAACGCCGGAATCTTCTTACTACGTTTTACTCTTAGCCGCTTTTGGCGCGGCTGTCACCTTCCTGACCACGCTGACCATTTCCTCCCGCGCCAACCAGGCAGCCAATGCCGCCTGGATCGTACGTTTGCCCAGCCGTGTGGAATATTTAACGGCCGTTTTCCTGGCCGCTACCCTTTATGCCTTCAGCCTGCAATGCTTAATCGCCCTCCTGGCTTTAGTTCGAGGACCAGACCTTTCCATAAGCATCATACTAGAAATTCCACCCATCTGGATTTCATTGAATGTGTTAACGGCCGTTCTCGCCTTGCACGCCACCGACTTTGTCGCCGCGGGTTGGTCACGGGTTTATCTGTTTGGCCTCATCGCCATCTTCCTGTTTGGGCAAAGCCTCAGTGCCGCCAGCAGCAACAACTCATGGTTCATTATTCGCCTCAACGCCTTGAGCCGCACCTTCATGGGCGAAGGGTGGTACGCCCTGGTCACACCCCTTAACGAACTCTCAAACTGGCTGCAAAACGACGGTGCATCAAGTTTAAGCAAACTGTTTAGCCTGCCCTTTTGGCCCTTTCACGCCATCGCCGATGCCGTTGTTTCCGGTACATTCAACATGGTACAGGCATTAGCACCCGCCGTTTTATTACTGTATGCAACTATTTTAATCATGTTGGCGGCAGATATTTTTGCCACCAAAGATTTAGATTTAACCGAGTGAGCTATGGAATGTTGGCACTGCGAAAGACCCGCTCACGCCTCATGTAAATTTTGTGGCCGCGCCGTCTGCAAAACACACGCAAAAGAAATGCCTTACCTCATCCACACCTATCGTACCAGTACCGATGCGTACAAAGCCATCGCCGTGGCAGGCGCTATCTGGTGCGGAGAATGCAAACCACAGCAAGATCCCATCACACTCAAAAACATGGAATGATGGACAAAACACGGATTCTGAAGGCATTCATCCCGTTTTTAACGGTTGTCATCTTCGCATTGTCGGCTTGCGACCTGCTGCCTGGCAGTGAAACGGCCGTTCCCCCCACCATAACCCCGACAACCGAAACACCAGAAGCAGACAGCGTGCCTGACACCCTCAACACCCCCGTCTTTCAACTACCAGACCGAACACCCCAACCCAACCCCAAGCTCATCATCTGGCTGCCCCCAGAAATCGCTTCACGCACAGAAGCCGGCGCCGTCGTGCTTTCAGACCAGCTACTAGCCTTCAACAATGCCACGCCCAATATCGAAATATCTATTGAACAAAAATCCGTCAGTGGACAGGGTGGTATTCTCAACTATCTACGTACCGGCAAAAACGTCGTGCCTGCCATTTTGCCTGATCTCATCGCCATTCCCGTGCAGCAGATAACGGCCGTTTCCGAAGAAGGTCTCATCTTTCCCATGGAAGACGTCATCGACATAACCACACTGGAAGCACTTTATCCCGTAGCACAGGAATGGCACAGTTACAACAGCCACATTGTTGCCTATCCCTTCGCCATCACCGAAATGCCCTTGATTGAATACAGCAGCACCATCACCGAACCACTCTCCATGCAGTGGCAAGCAATCATCACCGGAACCGATAAAACGATGGTGCTGCCAGCCGTGGGCACATCTGGGGCAAAATTAGCCTTGCAATTCTATCTCCAGGCAGGTGGCAGCTTAGAAAATGAAGCGGGTCAGCCTGCCCTAGAACTGGAACCGTTGACCCTGGCTCTCAAGCAGCTTTATGACGGCCGCCAAAACGGATTCATTCTGCCGCAAAGCAGCAACCTTAGCACCATAGATGAAGGGCGTCTCCTGGTGCAAAACGGCACAGCCGACTACGCCCTATCCGCCTCCGATGAATACCTCAAAGGACGCACTCAAGAACTCATTCCCGGATTTTCCGCCATTCCCGGACTAGATGGCTCACCAATCCCACTTGTTCGCGGCTGGGCGTGGGCAATCACAACCTCCGATCCAGTCAAAAAAGCCGCTGCCGCCCAATTAATCAACAGCCTCACCTCACCAGAAAATCTCGGCAATTGGAGCTTTAACAGCCGTATCTTGCCAGCAAATCCTGATGCCTTTGGCGAGTGGCCGACAGAAGACACTTTCATTTCCTTTGCTGATCAGGAGCTGCAACGAGCGAACAGTCTGCCTATAAACGTTTCCAGCCCTACAATGAAAGCACTGGAAGATGCTGTTTTTGATGTCATTACGCTCTCAAAAACACCAGCAGACGCGGCGGCTGAAGCCGTTACCACCCTACAACCATAGCCCAATCAACACCTATGTCTCCCCAATTTTCTAATTACCGCCACCATATCGACGATTTAGTACATGCCGCCTTGACAGCCGCCGATCCAGAAACGGCCGTTTCCCGCCATCTCATTCGCCAAAAGCACATCCTCACCATCAACAATCAAGAAACCTTCGACCTGTCACAGGGTCGTCTCTTCCTGGTCAGCGTCGGCAAAGCCGCTTTGCCCATGCTCGACGCGGCCACCGCCATCATCGGGGAATCGCTACACGCTGGCATCGCCATCACCAAAGTGATCCCGCCCACTTACCAACCACCCCACCCGGCCCTCAACATCCATCGCGGCAGTCATCCAGTGTCCAGTCAAGAGAGCATTGAAGCAACAACGGCCGTTTACCATTTCCTGCAACAAACCCAGCCAACCGATCTCGTGCTCTGCCTCATCTCGGGCGGCGCTTCCGCCTTGCTGACAAAGCCGCTCATTTCCCTGTCAGACTGGCAGGCGCTCAACCAGGCGATGCTCGCCAGCGGCTGCACCATCAACCAGTTCAACACCGTGCGTCGCCAACTTGATGCCGTCAAAGGGGGCGGACTCAGCCAATGGGCCGCCCCGGCACGGTCTATCAGCCTCATCTTGAGCGATGTGGTCGGCAATCCCCTGGAATTCATCGGCAGCGGCCCCACCGTCCCCGGCACAGACACGCCAGACGATGCCATGCAGGTATTGCAACAATATCAGATAGAAAAACAGGTGGAAACGGCCGTTTGGCAAGCTATCAGTGAACAGTTGTCAGTAAACAGTAAACAGTTGACTGACACTAAACCTATCACGCCCTTGAATTTCATCATTGGCGACGTGCGCAAAGCGGCGGAAGCAGCCCTGGCTAAAGCCAAAGAACTTGGTTTCACCACACAACTGCTTACCGCCCATTTAGAAGGCGAAGCCCGCGAAGCCGGTCTCTTCGCTGCCGCCATCGCCAAAGACACCCTGCCTGCCCACTGCCTCATCTTGGGCGGAGAAACCACCGTCACCTTGCGTGGCAGCGGCAAAGGTGGGCGTAATCTGGAAACAGCCCTCTCCGCCGCCATTGCCCTGGCTGGTTGGCCCCATATCGCTATTGCCAGTTTTGCCACAGACGGCGAAGATGGGCCAACCGATGCCGCCGGAGCCGTGGTGACGGGTGAAACTACAAATCAAGAGCTAAACGCCCTTGAATACCTGAACAACAACGACAGCTATCATTATTTTCAAGCAGTGGATGAAATAGCTTGCACTGAGCCTGATTCCACAAAGCCTCGTCGAAATGCGGAAACGGCCGTTAACACCCTCATCAAACCCGGCTCCACCGGCACCAACGTCAACGACCTTATCATCATCCTAACTTACCAACAGTAACCAGTTTCCAGTGTTCAGTTTACAGTCAACACGCTTTGATAGACCGACTGAACACCGAAAACCGAAAACCGAACACTAAAAAGGAAACCTCACATGTCAGTAAAATTTGGAACCGACGGCTGGCGTGCCGTCATCAGCGATACCTTCACCTTCAACAACCTGCGCCTCGTCTCTCAGGCTATTGCCGATTACATCCGCGAAGAAAACCCAGAAAATCCCAGCGTTGTTGTTGGCTTCGACACCCGCTTCCTCTCCGACCGCTACGCCGCCGAAGTCGCCCGCGTCATGGCCGCCAACCAGGTCAAAACCTGGCTGGCGCGTGCCGACACCCCCACCCCCGCCATCAGCTACGCCGTCGTCAACAAACAAACCACAGCAGGTGTCATGATCACCGCCAGCCACAACGCCCCGCGTTACAATGGCCTTAAAATGAAAGCCAGCTACGGTGGCAGCGCCACCCCTGCCCAAAACAAGCGGGTAGAAAAACTGCTGGAACATAACCTGGAAACCGTTCATGGCCCCAATCTAATGGATCTCGATTTAGCCGCCGATAAAGGACTCGTCACCAAATTTGATCCCGCCTGGGCTTATTACGAACATCTCAGCACCCTGGTTGACCTCGATGTCATCTCCAGCGGTGAACTGCGCGTCATTGCGGACGGCATGTTTGGCTCCGGGCGCGGCTGCATCGGCGAAATGCTCACGCGCGGCCGCACCCACGTCCACAACATTCGCCACGAAATGAATCCCGGCTTTGGCGGCATTCATCCCGAACCGATTGGCAAGCATCTTGGTTTTCTTATGTCAACCATTCAAGCCGGTCATTGGGATGTGGGGTTAGCCACCGATGGTGATGCTGATCGGCTCGGTGCTGTTGATGCCCAGGGCAACTTCGTCGATCCGCACCGCATTTTTGCGCTTGTGCTGCGCTATCTCATTGAGAAGCGCGGCCTGAAAGGCAATGTCGTGCGCACCGTCTCCACCACCCGCATGATTGACCGCATCGCCACCGACCACGGCTTGAAGGTGGTGGAAACGCCCGTCGGTTTCAACCATATCGCCGATTTAATGGTGGCAGATGACGTGCTGATGGGCGGTGAAGAGTCTGGCGGCATCAGCATCAAGGGCCACATTCCTGAGGGGGATGGTGTGCTGATGGGCTTGCTTTTACTGGAAGTGATGGCTGATGCAAAAGCGCCACTGCATGTTCTTGTCGAGGATTTGCTGGCAAAATACGGCCCCGCCCAATATGCCCGCACTGACATGAAACTCAAGCGCCCTGTCAACAAAGCCGACATGGTGCAAATGCTGCTCGACAATGCCCCCGATGCTATCGAAGGCGTCACTATCGACGATATTCAAACGGTTGACGGCGTGAAATATTATCTCAACGATGGCAGTTGGCTGCTCATCCGACCGTCCGGCACGGAGCCTGTGCTGCGCGTTTATGCCGAAGCACCAAATGATGCGCGTGTCGCTGCCCTGCTCGGTTTTGGCGAGGAGATGGCGCAGAAGGCATAGACCAACCAAGTTATTCTATTAAAATGATTAGCTGAAATTCATACAAAGTGGGGAGATAGCTCCTCTCCTTGATCTAACTTGAAGTCTGGCAAATATTGAAATCTAGTTAAGGGTCAGTCAAATTGACTGACCCTTGTTGTTTTCGTCTGGACTAATAGTGGTAAACTTCACACCAGTCTTCTTTCCTTCTCAGAATTGCGAAATTTTGCTGAACGGCTAGTATAAATGTTGTAAATTTTTCAGGGGAATTATTATGGCTGATCAAGAAAGAGAACTGTTTTCAGTTGAGCAAAGAGATGTTGATTTTTATGGAGATAACCTGATAGCGATTCGCGGCAATGATAGTCATGTTTACGTTGCTGTTGGGCAAATGTGTGACGCATT
>JACSSI010001048.1 GCA_014879345.1 Anaerolineae bacterium
CATAGTTCATCGCTCCATTTTTGGGCAAAGCGTCGCGTAGCGACATTGACGATTATATTGTGCGTCCCTAATCGTAAATCGTCAATCATAGATCGTAAATCCATTATAGGGTTCCGGTGCGTTTTTGTGATCGTCAATGAGCCAGGTTTTGCGCCAGAGCGAACCAGCGCCGTCGATTTTGATGGTTTCGCCGCTGATGTAGGCGGCGGCCGGTGAAAGCAGGAAGGTGATGACGGTCGCCACTTCGCTCTCCGTGCCCATGCGCTTGGCAGGGGTGTCCTGGATGGTTTGCTCAATGATGGGACGCATCGCTTCGGGATAATTGTCCAGGCCGCTGGAGTTGATGAGACCGGGCGCGACGGCGTTGATACGCACGCCAGAACGCGCCCATTCCACAGCCAACGTCTTAGTCAGGTTTTCGATGCCCGCTCGTGCCGCTGCTGAGTGCGCCATGCCCGGAAAGCCGCGCGAATTGTCCATGAGCATGTTGACAATAGCACCCCCGTTCACGTTCATGCCCCGGTTATACGCTTCACGGCACATGAGGAAGGTGCCGGTGAGATTGGTCTCGATAACGGCCGTCCATCCTTTCAGCGAGATATATTCAGCCGGACTGGCAAACTGTCCCCCGGCGTTGTTGACGAGACCATCCACCTTGCCATGTTGGGCGATGACTTGATCAAACAGGGCGGTGACTTCGGCTTCTACTTTGATATTGCAGGAAACGGCCGTTACTGAGCCTGTCGAAGTAGCCATCCCCCCCTCTCCCTCAATTTCAGCCTTAACTGTTTCCAGCTTTTCTAACTTACGCCCCGCAATCACAACATGCGCTCCTAACGAAGCCAGTTCGTGCGCCACAGCCCGACCAATGCCGCTGCCACCCCCCGTCACAATAATGGTTTGCCCCGCAAATAAATCTGTCCGAAAAATAGATTGATAGCTCATTGAAATCTCCTGGAAAAGAGTGACAAAGTGGCAAGGTGTCAAAGTAAAGAGATACCTTCATACCCTGCAACCTTGCCACTCTACAACCCTGCAACCTCTAACGCCGCCTTCGCCATCATCGGAATCATAAATTCCATCGCAGCGAATCGTTCATCTTTTGTTTGTCCTCGTTGGTAACGGATGTAAATTTGGGCGATGATAACCGTCAGCCGGAAAAGGCCCAGCGCATGGTAAAAGTTGATGTTGTACACATCCCGGCCGCTTTTTTGCGCATAACGACTCACCAGTTCTTGCCGTGTCATGAAGCCCAGATCGCCCACCGGCATCATGGCGGCGGCTTGCAGGTAAGGCGGATCGGTGGGTTCCGACCAATAACAGAGCAACGCGCCCAGATCGTTGAGTGGGTCGCCTAAGGTACACATATCCCAATCGAAAACGGCAACAAGCTTGCTCGGATCGGTTGGATCGAGCATCACATTGTCCAACTTGTAATCGTTGTGGATGAGCGAGAATTGCGTCGTTTGGGGCAGATTGGCTTTGAGCCAGGCATAAACGGCGTCCATCTCAGGCAGGTCGTGGGTTTTGGCATTGCCCCAGCGCTTATACCAGCCTTCGATCTGCCGTTCGATAAAGCCAGATGGTTCGCCCAAGTCGCCCAAGCCAATCGCTTCATAATTAACAGCATGGAACTGTGCCAGCGCATCGACCAATGCCTCGCTCATGCGGCGCGGTGCGTCGGGAAAACTGGCATACACATCTGGCAGCGAACGGCGCACCACAATGCCCTGCTGCCGCGCCATCACAAAGAAATTTGCCCCGATGATGGTGGCATCATCACAATAAAGCAACGCTTGCGGCGCATACGGAAACACCTTATGCAGCACAGACAGCACTTTGTATTCGCGTGCCATATCATGGGCAGATTTGGCGACGGGGCCGAGCGGCGGCCGGCGCAGCACATATTGATGCGTTTCATAGTCGAGCAAGTAGGTGAGGTT
>JACSSI010000082.1 GCA_014879345.1 Anaerolineae bacterium
AGAACGGCCGTTTTTAATTTGAGGTGTCGCCGGGAATTGGGCTAATTCGCGGATATTTTCCTGCATTTCACGGGTGGGGCCGCCGCCGCCATCGCCGTAGCCGTAGGCCATCAGCACTTCTGGATGCGTCTCTTTTTGTTGCAGGTTGAACCAGGATGTCATCACTTCCATGGGCGTACACGCGCCGTTATAGGTGGTGGGGCGGCGGGCTTCTGTGCTGTAATACGATCCGGCTTCCTGGGTGGGGCTGAAATGAGTCAGCACCTTCGTGCCGTCTAACCCCTGCCACCAAAAGCTGTCGTAGGGAATGCGGTTGTATTGGCTCCAACTAATCTTAATGGTGAAAAAATATTCCAGTCCCGCTTGTTTGATAAGTTGCGGCAGATTCCAGGCGTAGCCAAACACGTCTGGCAGCCACAAGACGGGCGATTCCGCATCCGCGCCAAATTGTTCGCGGAAGAAGGTGCGTCCCAGCAAAAATTGACGGGCTAACGCCTCTGCGCCACTCAAGTTGCAGTCTGCCTCTACCCACATGCCGCCGATGGGTTCCCAACGGCCGTTTTTCACCTGCGTTTTGATGGCTTCGTACAGGGCGGGGTAATCCTGGCGGATGTAGTCATACAGTTGGGGCTGGCTTTGGGTGAAATGGTAGTCGGGGAACTGTTCCATCAGGTGCATGACGGTGTGGAACGTACGCCCGGCCTTGCGCCGCACCTGGGCGATTGTCCACAGCCAGGCGACGTCGATGTGGGCATGACCGCTGGCAACGATGGAGACATCTAGCGGCGGGCCCGCTTTGTCGATGCCTGCTTGCAGGGCGGCATGGGCGGCTGGTACGCTGTCGTAGAATGGTTCTTCGATGGGTTCGCGGGTGTCCAGTAATTTGAAGGCGTCGTTGAGGGCGTTGTATAAATAGCCTTTTGCCGGTTCGTTGTCGTTTAGCAAGTCGGCAATGCCCAGAGCGACCCGCGCCGTGGCAATAAAATCGCGGGTAGGCTGGTCGATGAGGACGATGGCGCAGGGGCGCATAAATAGTTGAGGCTTGGGATTGTCCGGGAACAGGCTGTCTAGCCCTGTCCAACCGTGGAGCGCTAAGATGTGGGAACGGCCGTTACGCCATTCATCTGTTAACAATATTTCCTGGTGGTGACGATCACACGCCGCAAAAGCGGTACCGTCGATATAGGCCAACGCTTCCGGGTGGCTGAAATCGTTGGCTTCGCCCAGCGGCAAATACAGGGCGACGGGGGTATCGTCAGGCCACTCGCCGGGAATGGTGAACGAGGTGCGCATCACAAAATCGGTTGTCCAACTGCCCCAGTGGCTGTTGGGCGCGATGGTTTCCCATTGGCTGTCGTCTACATCCATGCCAATAGGCGGGTCTGTTTCGGGGCCAGGCAGGGCGGTGTACTGGAAGGGAGCCAGCGGTTGACGCGCTCGATAGACAAGCGGTTCAATCAATTTGAGTCGTTGTGCGATTTTTTGAGAGGTCCAGCGGGTTTTGTGGTTCATGCGATTCCTTGTTGATTGTAGCGTGTTCAGCTTCGCTTTTTTTTCTTCTTGTGCTGGCGCGCGAGAACGGGGGCAGCGAAACGAGTTTTTTCGCGTAGACCATAACGCGCCAAATCCATGAGCGATAATTCTTCAAAAAAATGGCGGCGATAGTCACCTGTACCCATGAAGCCTTTGCCTGGTTGCAGTAGTTCCAGGCGAATTTTGTTTTTGGGCAGGTAGGTTTTACCTTTGAGCAGTTCACGAAATGGGGTCGCCATCCAGTCTACGTCGGCATAGATGGCATTGATGTGGGCGATTGTTTGGTTAACGGCCGTTTCATCTTCAACATCTACCATTTCAATCAAACCATCCACCTGGTTTGCAATGACATCAAATTCGGCATAACCACCACCCGCCAGTTTCAGTTGAACCAGTCGCTGCATATAGGCGTCTCGATCTGTGCCAGCAATGGCGCGAATCATGTTGAGGCGCACCAGTTCAGTGTAGGCACCCAGCAGCCATTGCACAGCATAAACTTGCCACAGCTTGTAGTGCGTAAAGGATTTGTAGCTGTTGGCGACGAGGCGGTCGGCAGTGCGCACAAAATGATGGGTGACGGTTTCCAGGTCGAGGAAGGCCTGGCGGGAGTAGTCGCCTGTGTGTTGGGCTTGCAGGAGAAGATGAGCCAGGAGGGAAACGGCCGTTAACGAACTGTACAATCCCTTCGAGTAAAGTGCATCAATAAAACCGGCTGCATGACCCAACAGCGCCCAGCGGTTGCCTACAACCTGTTTGGAACTGTATTGAATGCGCCCAGCACGCACCCAATCACGCACCGGTTGGGCATTGGCGAATTGGGCTTTGATAGTGGGGAACTGGTCAATGAAGCTGTAAAACTCCTCGTTTGGTGTCAGGTCTGGGCGTGCCGGATGCTGGCGCGGGTCGAGCAGCAGCCCTACGCTGCACAGGGGATTGGTAGCGGCTGGATGGTTGTTGAACGGGATCACCCACAGCCAGCCACCCGCAAAAACGTGATGCAGCGTGCCTTCGGCCATCGAGTAGGGCAGGCCGTATGCTTTTTGGGAGCCGCCAGTTTGGTGATAGTCTGGCACATTGATCATGTGGGTAAACATGCCGCGTGAATGGGTTTGCAAGTCATAATCACGCAGGTTGAATTTATCGGCCAGGATGGAACGGAAACCGCCAGCATCCACGACGTAGCCCGCTGTAAACTGCTCGCCTTTGGCGGTGGTGAGGGTAGCGTAATCGGGTTGGAGATCGATGTCGGTGATGGGCGTGTTTTGGTGGACGGTTGCGCCGTAGGCAACGGCCGTTCCCATCAAAAAATAATCCGTATCCTGCCGATAAAGGTGCAGTTCATGGCCGTGCGGCTCCTTGGGGATGACAGCTTGCAGCGTGTGCCGTTTGTCATGAAGCTGGCCTGGCGAGTGATGGAGAAAGCCAAAATGGCGCTTCACGCCATGCGTTGTGCCTGCAAACGGAAAGAAATTCTCTGAACTGAAATAGGCCAGTTCCGGCACATCATACAGCTCAGCCATTGCCCGCATCGTTTCAGAAGTTTCCAAAATGAGCGATTCCCCGATGGCAAAACGGGGGTGGCTCTTTGCCTCAAACATAACCACATTCAACCCATGTCGTGCCAAAATAGCGCCCAACGCGGAGCCTGTAATCCCTGAACCAATGATGGCGATGTCGTATGTAGTCATATTTTTTAGAGGCAGTTACACAGAGCGCACGGAGTTTCCACGGAGATTCACAGAGAAAAAGAGAGTCGGGTTTTCTCAAAAATCTCTGTGTATCTCTGTGTCTTCTCCGTGGAACTCTGTGTTCCTAATTTTTATCGATTCCATGCCAGCCATTTATCAAACAACTTCGCCACCGTCGGCGTGAGGCGGGTGCGGTTCCAGGCGTCGGCGCATTTGCGGATGGCTTCGGCGAGGGTGGGATAGGGGTGGATAACCTGCTGAATCGTCTTGAGGCCAAGACCGCCAACCATCGCCAGCGTCACTTCGCTAATCATATCACCGGCATGGCTGCCGACAATGGTTGCGCCCAAAATTTTATCAGACCCTTTTTTGACGTGAATTTTGACAAAGCCAGCTTCTTCACCATCGGCTCGACCGCGATCAATCTCATGTAGATAAGTGGTAAAAGTGTCGATTTCGATGCCTTGTGCCGCTGCATCGGCCGGATACAGACCTACATGTGCCACTTCCGGGTCGGTATATGTGACCCAGGGAATAGTTAAACTACTGAACTTTTGCCGACCGAGGAAGAGGGCGTTTTGCAGCACAATCCGGGCGGCGGCATCAGCCGTGTGGGTAAACTGATAGCTCAGGGCAACATCACCAGCCGCATAGACGTTTTTGTTGGTGGTTTGCAGAGTGTCATTGATAACGACGCCTTTATTCGTGTAGCCAATTTGGGCTGCTTCTAAATCCAAACTTTCCACATTGGGGCGGCGGCCAACTGCTAATAAAATCTCATCGACCAGGAGGCTGTTGGTCTGATCGTTTATAGTGAATTCGATTATTTTTCCTGCTTCTGTTTGCCTGACCTGGCTGATGTTGGCTTCCAGAAACAGAGTCATACCATCTTTTTCCATTTGGGCTTGCACAATGGCGGCGGCTTCGGCATCTTCTCGACCCAAAACCTGGGGTATGATGTCGAAAATGGATACCTGGCTGCCAAAGCGTTGCATCGCTTGTGCCAGTTCGGAACCGATGGGGCCAGCACCGATAACTGCCAGGCGTAACGGCCGTTCTTCTAGCTGAAAAAACGTCTCGTTGGTGATGTACCCGGTCTCGGCTAAACCAGGGATGGGCAGGTTGGCAGCACGGGAACCGGTGGCGATGACGGCTTTCTTGAATTCGATGGTTTTGTTACCGACGGCAAAGGTCGTTTCGCTGGTGAACTTGCCTTCGCCCAGGAAAACGTCGATGCCCATGTCGGCAAAGCGTTGGGCGGAGTCGTGGTGGCTAATGTCGGCGCGAATTCGGCGCATCCGTGTCATCACTTGCCCAAAGTCAGCGGTGACGCCTGCTGGCACATGCACGCCAAAGTCAGCGGCTTTCTGGATTTCGCCCATGACTTTGGCCGAGCGGATGACGCTCTTGGAGGGTACGCAGCCGGTGTTGAGGCAGTCGCCGCCCAACAGATGTTTTTCGACGAGCGCGACCTTTGCTCCGACTCCGGCGGCACCAACCGCGCACACCAATCCAGCAGAACCACCGCCAATGACTAAGAGGTTATAACGGCCGTTTGGCGTCGGATTTATCCAGTCTGGGGGATGGGCTTGCTGGATCAGTTCTTGGTTGTAGACATCGTTTGGGATAAGGGTGATTTCAGGCATGAGTTACTCCAGAAGGATGAAGGATGAGGGATGAAGGATGAATTATGCGTTGTTTTTTGTGGCTTCCCGTCGTTTTAACAAGCGGGAGAAGCCGATGCTGACAACGATCAGGGCGATGGATGAGACCAGTACCGGTGGGTTGACTTTCAGTTCGCCGGCCAACATCTCATCCAGTGTGCCAAAGGACGCACCAAGAAGTACAAAAGAAATGGTACCGGGCAAAGAGCCAACGGCCGTTGCCAGCAAAAAGGGCAGCCATTTAATGCGTAAAAATCCGGCAGAATAATTTACCAAATCATAGGGCAAAAAAATGAGGCGCATTAGCAGCACCGTCTCAAAGCTATTTTCACGCATCCGGGTTGTGTATTTTTGAATGAAGCCAGCACTGTCTTCATTGTCCTTCAAAACACCCTGACCGAAGAAGTAGCCCACCGCAAAAGCCACCATAGCCGATCCATTTGCCCCAATAATCGTATAGATAATACCAATCGGGCCAAACAGGAAACCCCCTAGCACCGTGAGAACCGTAGCCGGAAAAAATATGAGCGGTCGCAGCCAATAGATAATGATGTACAGCAGGGGGCCAAAGGCGCTAGTTGTCAGTAAAACAGCCAGGTTCTCGACAGAATCTGCCAAGGTTAAGTCGTTTGCTGTCACGTAATACCAGTAACTGCCTAACAGGAGCAGCCAAAAAGCGAGGGCAATTAACTTCTGTCCATGGCGGCTTAAAAATGAAGTGACTGGTTTATTTATCTGCGGCTTTTCAGTTGTGGAAGGCGTCATACATTTCCTCTTGTGTGTTACATTTACACAACTTGTAGGTGGTAATACATTAAAATTCGAGGCAGTTTAAAATTGGTAACGGGCTTATGCTACCTGCACCCTATTCAGCAGTATAGATGCAAAAGATTGTGGATTTATTACGCGTGTCTCAAATGTTGGTGAGGAAAACGTGGAAATATTAACTGGTTTCTCTTTCAATTTGCCAGCGGGGGAAATCAGCAATAGAGGATTCGATAAAGTTTTCAGCAATCTCACGCATACGGTGGTTTGTGATATTGTTGGCAATTTTATCTACCATTTGACGCGGCATGAAACGCATCCCTTTCGGGCGAGGGGGATTTGCTTGTAAGGATAAGGTGTATTCAACGCGGGTTTGACCGTCTTCTTCATGGAAAAAGGTTTCGCTGCTGTAAAAACCGCGCGTAGTTGTGGCGTTAATGGTGACTTCGGTTTCAATGGTGGGCAGGTTTTCTACGGAGACGACGCGCATGGTTTGGCAATCAGAATCCATGTCCATGCGTACATCGCAATAAACATGTATATGGTAAGTGCCCAGTTCAACGGTGTTGTAGTAGAGGCGATATTGTGAGCCTGGCAAAGCGTTGACTAATTCGATGTGCTGTAAATAGTTGACCATCCGAGTCATGTCGCTGTAGAACTCGAAAGTTGTTTTTCGGTCTGCGGGAAACATGAAGGAAAAGCGGGCTTTAGCGGCAATTTTTATCATGCGCGATACTATGGTTCAGTTTTGATGGAAAGCTACCACTTGTTATGATAGGTGAACAGTAAATTCTTGCTATTCATTTTAAGAAATAGTGCATCGCAAGCCTATGCGACGCCCATAAGTTTACACCGGAAAGGATATGTGACAAATGAGCTTATTCAATAAAGAACGATTGACGAATGATGTATTTAAGCTGGATGTTGAGCGGATGCGACGTGGCTGGTATTCTGACAAGTATTTTGCGAATATTTTGGCAATGTTGGAGGGTGTCAGCAAAGCAGATGGCTATCAGGGCCAGTTTGCGCGTGAAATTGGGCAAGATCCGTTAGGTTTGAATGTGGGCGATTTGGAGGTAGAGGTCCAGTTTTTTACGCGGCGTCAAGGTAAGACGGTGATTGTGGGGGTGGATAAAGCGCTGTCGATGCTGCGACATTGCACAGGCTATTTTGATGCCAGTGGTGAGTGGGTGGAAACGTGGGATTCTTTACAGGTAACGGCCGTTCACGATGGTGCCATCACAGAATATCATGGCGATCCGTTAAAAGTGCAGCCTGTCATTCGCATACTCGGTCGGTATCGTGACTTTGCCTTATTGGAGACGCCGATGCTGGGTATTCTCAGCCGCAGCAGCCGTATTGCCACCAATGTCTACAAAGTGCTGCGGGCGGCGCGGGGCAAACAGGTTTTGTTTTTCCCCGCGCGGTTTGATTTGCATGAAGTGCAGGCGGCCGATGGTTACGCCTACGATATTGCTGTTGCCCGGTTTAACCAGGACTTTCAGGGTCAACTGCGTTCGTTTGTCTCAACTGATGCCCAGGGTGACTGGTGGGGTGGCGCGGCAGGTGGTACTGTGGCTCACGCGGCTATCGCTTGTTTTTTTGGTGATACCGCCGCCGCCATGATGGCTTTTGCCCAACATCGTCCGGCTGAAATTCCGCGTATCGCCCTGGTCGATTTTAACAACGATTCGGTGACTGACAGTTTGCGCACGATGCAGGCAATGTTTACACGTTACGTAGAATTGGTTGAAGCAGGTCAGCGGGATGAGGCTGAGAAGTTTGTATTGTATGGCGTGCGTTTGGATACCAGTGGCAGCTTACGGGATGTTAATGTGCCGCCATTGGGTGATCCCGGTTTGGACTTGGGTGTGACACCTCGACTGGTGTTTAATGTGCGGCAAGCGTTGGACAGTGCTTGGGAAGGGTGGGTGCTCAAGGCAGAGCAAGTGGAAATGGCAAAGGCATATTGCCACAATGTGCAAATTGTGGTGACGGGCGGCTTTAGCCCGGAAAAGATCGAGCGTTTTGAGAAGCTGGGCGTTCCGGCAGATATATATGGTGTGGGTTCATCATTGCTCAGTAATGACAAGGAAACAAATACTGATTTTACGGCTGATGTGGTGCGCGTGCGGCTAAACGGCCGTTGGGTCGATATGGCAAAAGTTGGCCGTGCTCCAGCAAATAACCCAGATTTAGAGATGTTGGATTTGACTGATTTATGATCTCCCAGATAAACCTGCGTAGAAAATTGTTTGTGATCCTTGTTTTATTGTTAGCATTTGTCCTGCGCGTGTTTCGGTTAGATTTTCAAAGCATGTGGTGGGATGAAATAGCATCTGTATTTCGAGCTGGTATTTCTTTTCACGAGATGTTTGTAAATTTAATGTCCACCCGAAATCATATGCCCCTTTATTTTGTGATGTTGCAAGGCTGGGGCAAATTGGGTTTAAACGAATTTGTTGTTCGTTATTTTTCTGTGCTGGCGGGGATGATTGGGCTGGCCGTTTTATACAAAGCAGGTGAATTAATTGCAGGCCGCAAAGCAGGGTTGATTGCCCTATTTTTGTTGGCAATTTCACCATTTCATATTTGGTTTTCACAAGAAGCACGCATGTATACCTTGATGATGACACTGATCTTGGCCGCGAATTTCTGTGTGCTAGTGGTTTTGCGTCAGGCGAATGCTAGTCGTTGGTGGTGGCTCGGGTATACGGTAACTATGATACTGGCTGTTTACACTCACTATTTTGCTGGCCTGTTGTTGTTGGTTCATTATATTTTCTTTTCGTTGCATTATCGTTATAGGCCGGAGCTATTTAAAAGATGGTTGGTGAGTGGCGTGGTTGTGGGGGCATCGTTTGCATTGTGGGTTTTTATGATGGCAATGACAGGAGGATATGCAAACGCGCCAATATCCTGGATTGAACCGGCGCAATTTTACGATCCATTTTTGACGCTTTTATCTTTTGTGGCTGGCCCAACAGTTGATTTGATTAACCCCGGCGGTTATCTTGTATTAGGGTTTTATGTGATGACAATTTTTATTGTTTTCTGGAATTTTGCAAGACGTTTGTGGCCTATGGGGTTTGTTCATGATCAGTTTTTGGTAATGTCTGCCCGATTACTGCTGCTTTGGTTATTTGTTCCGATTCTAATCACCTTCATTATCTCTCTTGATTGGCCGATTGAACAGGCGCGTTCGATTTATATGGATCGGTATCTCATTATTAGTTTGCCAGCTATGGTGTTATTGGCTGCCTGGGGATTGGTTTGGGTAGACATGCGCCTGAAGAAGAACGGGCCAGTCTTTTTTATTTTGGCTTTTGTTTGTTTGGCGACTTTGCCTTCGTTGCTAAATATGTATGGAAACGGCCGTTATGCCCGCACAGATTGGCGAAAAGCATTTGAAGTACTCGACTCACATTGGCAGCCAGACAGTTTGTTACTGCTTAACCAAAGCCATACTTTGCCGTATCTTTACTATGCTGATGACAAGCTAACAATGTCATTACTCCCTTCAATTGACGTTGAAGGTGATACAGATCAAACAGATTGGAATGAATTCGGGCGTAAATTTCTGGATGAAGTAGAAACGACTGGCTCTGTCTGGTTCATAGAGTCATTCCCAAATGGGAATACGCATGGGTTTCCTCATTCGCGCAACACGGCACAAATTGAGAATATTAATCGTGATGCTCATCTAAAATGGCTTTCTGAGCATTGTCTGCTGCTTGAAGAAATTAATGTTACGGGGGTGAGATTGATTTCATATGACCTGGCAGAATGCGTAGAAGCGACTCGCTAACTGGCGCTTGCCTGGAGGTGCTTTGTTCATGGTGTTCTTGGAAGAAATGAAGGGGAGGGTGTTTTTCTTGTTCCCTAGTCCCAAGCAATAGTTGACGTAAAGTTGGTCTTGACATCGAACACTTGTTCGCTTATAATAAGCAGAACAAATGAGCGAATGTTTGTTAATTTTCCCACCTAGTTAGGAATATTGACTCTCAAGGAGTTGTTGGCATGGCCAAAAAGAAATCATTGTCAGAACGGCAAAAAAATATATTAAGTTTTATTCACAGTTATCGTGAAGAACATGATCGCCCACCCACTATTCGTGAAATTGGAGCTGCCGTTGATATCAGTTCCACATCCGTTGTGAATTACAATTTAACACGATTGGAAGAGCGTAAATACCTTATGCGCGATGCGGAAGTCTCGCGTGGTATCAGTTTTACGGATAAGGCGTTAGAGTTTTTGGGAGTCGTTGCTGACAGTGTGAATGATGCAGTTGGTGCTGTTGCTGCCGATATGGGTCTGCTTAAAATTCCGCTCCGTGGCAATATTGGTGCCAGTTTGCCTTTGGAATCTGTGATGAGTGATTTCAGTTCTTATGATGAAGAAGATGCAATTGAAATTAGCTCGTCAATGGTAAACGGCCGTTCTCAAGATTTGTTTGCTCTCCGTGTAGATGGTGACTCGATGATTGACGCGATGGTCAATGATGGCGATATTGTCATTATGAAGCACCAGCAAACGGCCAATAATGGTGATATGGTAGCCGTCTGGCTGGAAGGGGATACCATGACGCTCAAATATTTCTTTTATGAAGGCGATCAAATTCGTTTGCAGCCTGCCAACCCAACGATGGATCCAATTATCGTTGACCCGGAAGTGGTGCAGGTACAAGGCAAAGTAATGATGGTTTTACGCCAGACCGCGTAAGATATTTTGATTTAAGTGTTATTGAAGACGGCCAAAACGGCCGTCTTTTTTTACCTGGAAAACAGAACATATGTTTCCTTTTGTGCAATCTCCCGACAGTTTAGAGCAGCGACGCCAGTTGCAAAGGCAGCGGCTGCATCATCGTGTGCAGCTTCAAACTCGTCAAATTGAACGAGTGATGGACGAACGCCGTTTGCCAGCGCAGGTATCTGGCGGGGTAATTGACGCGCACACGATTCAGTTTGATTTGCAGGCGCAGTTACAAGGCAGTTGGGAATGGATACGGGGGTTAACGGCCGATTTCAGGCAGGCATTGGGCGTTCCGCAGCTATCTGTGACGAGAGAAAACGGCCGTTTGCAAGTGTCTGTTGCGAGACCAGTTGAGGCGCCGGTTCGTTTGCTAGATGTGTTGGCGATGGGCGTGGAAGTGGGGGAAGAAACGGCCGTTATTGGCCTCTCGTATGAGGGTGAACCCGTTTTGCTGCCATTGCAAGAACATATCCTGATTTCTGGTATTGAAAATGCTGGCAAGACATCCCTAATACGTTCCATCGCCATGAGTCTGGCACTCTCCAACCGTCAATCGAGACTGCAACAGGTCATCATCGCCCCAGTGATACCAGGTAACAATACCATTTCTGATCTCAAACCGCTAACCCTATTGCCCCATATGTCTGCCCATATCGCCTTTCGCCTGGAAGAAGCCGTTCAAATTCTGAATTGGTTGGTCGAAGAAATGGAAAACAGGCTGCAATGGGGAGAAAGGAAACCTGTTGTTATCCTGATGATAGATCAGGTCGTGGAGTTAATGGAAGCAGGTGGTCAGATGGTCGAGGAGGCTGTAACCAAATTATTGCAGCGCGGGGTAGAAGCCGGAATCCATCTTATTCTGACAACCGCCAGACCGCAATCGCCCCGGCTTGATACCCACCTCAAGGCTAATTTGCCTGTGCGCATTATAGGACAGACCGAAGATTCAATACAAGCTGACGCTGCCTCAGGTATAAAAAATAGTGAAGCAGAATATTTGCGAGGGCATGGTGATTTTTTGCTGATCCATGATGGCAGGCAATTGTTTTTTCAATCGGCCTATATCAGTGATTATGATTTGCATTTATGCCTGAAAAAGCTGCTTCGCAAATACAAAATCTCGATTTTGGCTCAACCTTATTTGA
>JACSSI010001049.1 GCA_014879345.1 Anaerolineae bacterium
AAATCGGAGATGCGGGAGTTGGTGCAACTGCCGATGAAGACAACATCGAGTTTTTGGCCGAGCAGGGAAGCGCCTGGCTGCAAGCCCATATAGTCCAACGCTTTGATGACGGTTTGCCGTTCGCTGATGTCGGCGATGCTCATGGGGTCGGGAATGGTGTCGGTGATGTAGATGCCGAGGCCAGGGTTTGTGCCGTAGGTGATCATCGGTTCCAGCGCGTTGGCGTCGATAGTCACTTCTTTGTCATAGACGGCGCCTTCGTCGCTGGGCAATGTTTTCCAAAAGGCCACAGCGTCGTCCCAGGCCTGGCCTTGGGGAGCGCGTTCGCGTCCTTTGATGTAGGCGAAGGTTTTTTCATCGGGGGCGATGAGACCGGCACGAGCGCCACCTTCGATGCTCATGTTGCAGATGGTCATGCGCTGTTCCATTTCCAGAGCGCGAATGGCGGAACCCCGGAATTCAAAGACGTGGCCGGTACCACCGCCGACGCCAATTTTGGCGATGAGGGCGAGGATGATGTCTTTGGCAGACACGCCGGGTTTCAATTCACCTTCGACGTTGACGGCGTAGGTTTTGGGTTTGGTTTGCAACAAGCATTGGGTGGCGAGTACGTGTTCGACTTCGCTGGTGCCAATGCCAAAGGCCAAGGCGCCGAATGCGCCGTGGGTGGCGGTGTGGCTGTCGCCGCAAACGATGGTCATGCCGGGTTGGGTGACACCCAGTTCCGGCCCGATGACGTGGACGATGCCACGATTCTGGCTTTGCATACCAAAGAGTTTGATGCCGAAATCGGCGCAGTTTTTCTCCATGGTGGCGATCTGCTTGGCGGCAATCTGGTCATAAATAGGAATGTCCAGCGGCGTGGTGGGGATGCTGTGATCCATGGTGGCGAGGGTTTGCGACGGCCGTCTTACGGTTAAGCCTCGTTCGCGCAGGCCAGTGAAGGCTTGCGGGGAGGTGACTTCATGCACGAGGTGCAGGTCGATGTATAAGACTGCCGGACTGCCTGGTTCATCGACGACGATGTGGTTTTCCCAGATTTTGTCGATGATGGTTTTGGGTTGGTTTTCCATATGTTCTCCTACTTTTGAGATAGAGATAGAGTGTAGAGATAGAGGAAAAGTGAACCTCTATCTCTATCTCTATACTCTAACTTTTTGGTTTTATGCCGCCAAAGACGGCTAGTTCAAATATTTTCAGGTAGATGTCTACTTTTTGGTAGCCGATTTCACGCAACCAGCTGCATTGGTCTTCGACGGGAGCCAGGATGTTGGCGTCTTTGTCGGGGCGGCTGTAGAACTCGCGGTCTACGTCTTCCCAGGTTTTGTTGTTACCGTTTTGTTGTTGGAGTTGGAAGATTTTGTCTACCATCAACTCTTTGAAACGAGTTTCTAACCAGGGATCGGCTGATTGCACGTGTTCGATGTTGATGAAAATGCCACCGGGCTTTAATAGGTGGTAAAGCTCGGTGTACACCTCCTTTTTGCGGTCGTCGGGCTGGTGGTGGATGGAGTAGCCGGAGACAATCACATCGAATTGTGAATTATGAATTGTGAATTGTGAATTGTGAATGGCTTGTATCTTTTCTAGCCATTCGCGGTCGCCGTAGTCTTGGAAGATGGTGTGGGCGTTAGGTTTGCCGTTTAGGCGTTGTTGGGCGGCGGCGAGCATGGGTTCGGAGAAGTCGATGAAGATGCCGTTGGCTTGAGGATATTGGTCGAGAACGGCCGTTCCCAATATCCCATCCCCGCATCCCAAATCCAATACCCAGTTGACCTCTGGTTGAGAGGCGCGAATCAGACGCAACATGATGTCAATCTGCTCATTGGCAAGCGGAATAGCACCGCGCACCCCTTCCAGGTACGTTTGGGCGAGAACTTCACCTTGCCAAACTGTGTCGTTGCTTGTCATTTTGTTTCCTAAATTAGTAGAAAAACAAAGAT
>JACSSI010001050.1 GCA_014879345.1 Anaerolineae bacterium
AGGCGCACCGAATGTGCTGTTGGTTCTCATCGACGACGCTGGTTTTGGCGCGCCGAGCAGTTTTGGCGGCCCCATCAATACGCCAGCTTTTGACCGGGTGGGGGAAATGGGGTTGACTTATAATCGGCTGCATGTAACGGCCGTTTGCTCCCCAACCCGTGCCGCTATGCTAACTGGCCGTAACCAACATCGCGTCGGCATGGGTTCCATTGCTGAATACCCTGGCCCCTTCCCTGGTTACACTGCCGCTCGACCCAAAAGCTGCACCGCCTTCCCCCGCATCCTCAAAGAAAACGGTTACGTCACGGCCGGTTTCGGCAAATGGCACCTCACACCCGACAACGTGCAAGGCCCAGCCGGCCCGTTCGACCATTGGCCTAAATCATGGGGCTTCGACCATTGGTGGGGCTTCCTGAGCGGCGCTGCCGGACAGTACGATCCCATCATCACCCAGGATGACTGGGCGCTGGGTGTACCGGAAGGTAAAGATGGTAAGCCCTATTACTTCCCGGACGACATCACCGACAAAGCCATCGAATGGCTCCACGCCGTACGTGCCCAAGACCCCGTTAAACCGTGGATGGTGTATTACTCCACCGGATGCAGCCATGCGCCGCACCACGTCGGCAAAGAGTGGGCCGACAAATACAAGGGCAAATTCGATCAGGGTTGGGATAAACTGCGCGAAGAAACCTTCGCCCGTCAAAAGGAACTTGGCATCATCCCGCCAGATACCGAACTGACAGCCCGCCCTGATGCTTTCCCCGCCTGGGATACACTCAATGACGCCCAGAAAGAGCTCTACACCCGTCAGGTTGAAGTCTTCGCCGGGTTCTCAGAGAACGCCGACTGGAACGTGAACCGGTTGCTCGACTCCATCGAAGAGATGGGCGACTTAGACAATACGCTGATCATCTACATCTGGGGCGACAACGGCTCCAGCATGGAAGGCACCACCACCGGTTCCTTCAACGAGATGACCTTCCTCAACGGTATCGTGCTCGACGCCCAGCAGCAGTTAGACCTGATTGAGCAATACGGCGGCATCGAAGCGTTGGGCAGCGAACACACTGCCCCCCACTTTGCCGCAGCCTGGGCACACGCCATGAATACCCCCTTCCAATGGGGCAAGCAAACGGCCAGTCATCTTGGCGGCACACGCGACCCGATGGTGATTGCCT
Source organism: Anaerolineae bacterium (assembly GCA_014879345.1). Lineage (GTDB taxonomy): Bacteria > Chloroflexota > Anaerolineae > Promineifilales > Promineifilaceae. Next base: position 1,182 of record JACSSI010001050.1, read on the forward strand.
GGCCGGAAAAGATAAAGGCAGACAAAACGCCACGCTCGCAGTTTACCCACGTCATTGATGTTGGCCCGACCATTTTGGAAGTAGCCGGCATCCCTGAGCCAAAAATGGTAGATGGCATTGCCCAAGAGCCGATGGATGGCACCAGCTTCATGTTCACCTTTGATGATGCCGCCGCACCAGAACGCCACACCATGCAATATTTTGAAATGTTCGGTGCTCGTGCCATGTACAAAGATGGTTGGTGGGCCGCCTCACGGCCGGATCGCATCCCCTGGGACATGTCTCCTAAGACGTTGGCCAAGTTTGGTCCCGAGGCAGACTGGGATCCAGACCGGGATGTCGGTTGGGAATTGTATGACCTCACCAAAGATTTCTCGCAAGCGCATAACATTGCGGATCAGCACCCCGACAAAGTTCAAGAATTGCAGGAACTGTGGTGGAGTGAAGCGGAACGGAACCATGTCTTGCCCTTGATGGCTGGTGTATCGGTGATGTATGGCATTCTACCGCCACTGCCGACTATTACCCGCTTCAGCTTTATGGGTGACGTGCAGAATATTCAACGTGGTATGACACCGCGTGTCCAGGGTCGGTCATATGCCATTGAAGGTGAACTGACGGTTCCTGATGGCGGCGCAGAGGGTGTCATTGTGGCTAATTCTGACTTCACTGGCGGTTATGCGCTGTGGGTAGATGAGAAGGGGTTGCTGCATCACACCTACTCGCTTCTGGGCGTTGAGTTTTACCGCCAGGTGTCTACC
>JACSSI010001051.1 GCA_014879345.1 Anaerolineae bacterium
CTCCTGAACGACCTATTGCTGCCCTTTTATAAAATTTCTGCGAGTCAAAACCAGGTCAGGCCACGTTCCCGCTTCATCTTTAAATCAACTAAACGTATTCACGCACTGACAGATGTATACATGCGTCAACATGTGGAACGCCTTCAGCAGCTACTGCAAAATTTGACGTTTGGCCGGCGCGGTTGGAATCTCCAGGTGACCAGACTCCACCAATTCAACAGAGGTATTCAACAAAAAAGCCACCAAGGCACTGATACCAACCTGCTCTTCATCCGCCAAAATCTCAATCCGTTCAATCAAAGCGGGCGGCAAATAATAGGTCTTGCGCATCGGTTTATTGCGGGAAGCCATACGCTTTGGGGGAAGAGGCGCAGTTTCCATCATAATATCAGCTTGAGAAGACGGTGAGCCAGTCATAATCGTATCGCGCCAACCAGGGCGTGCTTCCGTACCACTACTCCCTAATTTATCAGCTAATTGATTTTTCCGTTTGGTCATTTGTAATTACCTCCTTTGCTAAATCACGGTAAGCGATTGCGCCGCGGCTGAATTCCTCATACTCGCCAACACTCAACCCATCCAAAGTTGCTTCAGGGATGCGGACATTGATAGGAACAACCGTGTTGTAAACGCGGTTATCAAACCGTTTGCGTGCGGCATCTTCAATTGCTGATGTAAGAGAATTCCGCTGATCGTACATTGTTAAAACAATGCCATTCAGATCAAGCGCTGGATTTATTTCTTCAACTTGATCAACAATACTCAGCAATTGATCAAGGGCTTTATACGCATAGGGATGAACTTGGAGTGGAATTAAAAACTCATTGGCAGCCGCTAATGCATTAACCGTAAAAAAGCCCAAACTAGGTGGCCCATCAATGAGAATCATATCAAAGTAATGGCTAATAGGAGCCAATGCTTTACGCAGTTTGCTATTTCGGTCGATGGCATTGATGAAGGCCAATTCAGCACCAGCTAAATCAAGACTGGCTGGCATCAAATATAAATTTGGTCGGACTTCAAGCAGCGTTTCAACTGCCACCTCAGGGTTTGTCATAGCATCATAAACTGTGGCGCGATCTTCCATCGGATCAATACCCCAACCCGTTGTTAAATTGCTTTGCGGATCAAAGTCAATCAGTAAAACTCGTTGCCCCGACAATGCCAGCTCTGCCCCAAGATTTTGTACAAGCGAGGTCTTGCCCACCCCACCCTTCTGACTTACTACAGCGACTATTCGTGTCATAGCTTAATTTCCTTTTGTTGTGTACTTTCGTTTGCTACCGTCAACACATGTCCGTGTTTATCAACACGAGTAGACACAATTGTACTTATACGTGTAAAGGTGTGCAACTGTAATTACATGTATACATATAATTACACACGTGTGTGCAAATCTCGGCTTTTAAATAAATTGGTTTTTTATGCACTTTTTCTTGGCACGATTTGTGTCAACAAAAAATCCGATGCCAGATAATTGGCTCCTCCGATGTGGCCTATTTGTTATATTGACACAAAAAAAGCGACAAGGAGCGGATTTAGCGGGAATCCGTGCTTCTATGTTGATTGATTACTGCTATCTGTGATGAAATTCAACAACCTGAAGGATCATAGAATAAAATTTCTCGGAAACATGCTTTTGAGGGATCTGGAGTTTTTATGCGCCTGGCCTATTTGAGATATGAATTCACATGTGAGTGTACTCATATGTATACATGTGTAACAACATGTTTTCATAAGGATGTATATGTGTGATAATGTGCGTATATGTATCCTTGTGTATGGCAGCGTACGCACAACAAATAGAGTAAGGTTTTTGCACTATCAAATAGTGGGGTGGGGGGGTAACGGCCGTTTCCCATCAATTCCCAGCTCATGTTACGCGCTGAGATAGCACGCAGTTTAACATAACGATAAAATTGAGGTCGTGGAGAAACCTAT
>JACSSI010000083.1 GCA_014879345.1 Anaerolineae bacterium
CGCCAAAACATCCATGCCGGGGATGAAATTCTCCTGAGTGAGATGGAGCATCACGCCAATATTGTGCCCTGGCAAATGTTGGCGGAAGAGAAAGGGGCGGTGATCCGTTACATCCCGTTTCTGGCTGATGGCACACTGGATTTAACGAATCTGGATGCGTTGTTGACGGAGAAGACGAAATTGTTGTCGGTAACGGCCGTTTCCAACGTATTCGGCACCATCAACCCCGTCAAACAACTGGTCGAAGCCGGTCACGCAGTCGGCGCAACCGTCATGATAGACGCGGCGCAAGCAGTCCCTCACATGGCGGTAAATGTGCAAGCCTGGGACTGTGACTTCATGGCCTTCTCCAGCCACAAAATGCTGGGGCCAACCGGTATCGGTATCCTCTATGGCAAACGGGAACTGCTAGAAGCCATGCCCCCCTTCATGGGCGGCGGCGACATGATTCGGCGTGTTACCCTGGAAAAATCAACCTGGAACGATCTGCCCTGGAAATTTGAAGCAGGCACGCCCAGCATCGCCGAAGGCATTGGCCTCGGTGCGGCCATTGATTATTTGAACGAGCTAGGTATAGAAAACGTGCATGAATACGAACAATTCATCACCAACTATGCCCTGGAAGCCTTGAGTGAAATAGAAGGCATCACCCTGTATGGTCCACCGGCTTCACAACGCGCGGGTGTCGCCGCCTTCTCATTAAAAGGCTTGCATCCCCATGACATTGCCGAAATTTTGGACAAAGATGGCATTGCCATCCGTGCCGGACATCATTGTGCCATGCCGCTGCATCAAAAGCTAAACGTCAACTCCACGGCACGGGCTAGTTTCTACGTGCACACCACAACGGAAGAAATTGACAAGCTGGTTGTCAGTCTCAATAATGCACGGCAGCTTTTTAGGTTATAATGTAAAAAAAAGCAGTGAACAGTGGTCAGTGAACAGTAAACAGTAGAAGAGCGCCTGCAAACTGTACACTGCCTACCAAAAAGGGTTTAAAGATGGACATTTACCGAGAGCAAATCATAGATTTATACGAACATCCACTGAACTACGGTGAAGTGGCAGATGCCACCTTTTCTTATGAAGAGGACAATCCTCTTTGTGGTGATGTGGTTCGTATAGAGGTTAAGCTGGATGAAAACGGCCGTGTGGCTGATGTTTCCTGGAACGGAGACGGTTGTGCTATTAGTCAGGCATCTGCTTCACTGCTCACCGAAGAAATCAAGGGTATGACCTTAAACGAAGTCAAATCTTTTGATAAGGATACCTTGCTGGAACTCATCGGTGTGCCGCTGAGCATGGCTCGCGTGAAATGTGCTTTGTTATCCTTGAAGGTTCTCAAAGCAGGCGCATATGGCATCCCCGATCCCGATGAAATACATGATTAAAATCGTACAATTTTAAATCGTAACGATCACCCAAACCCGTTATTCTGATGTAGAGAATGACGGGTTTTTCGTTTGACAGTCGCCATAAAATTGCCTATATTTACCAACCAACCTAGAACAAATATTTCATTCTAATGAATCGTTGCTGATCCGGCACGGCTAGTTTTCCCGCAAATCGTGAGACTAAATGAACGGCACAAGGCTTTCAGCAGCTAACTAAAAAGCTAACTATGGAAATCGGACTTGTAAAACAAATAGATATTGAACATGAAATGAAGGACTCTTACCTGAGCTACGCCATGAGCGTCATCGTCTCGCGTGCGTTGCCCGATGCGCGTGACGGTCTCAAACCGGTGCAGCGGCGCATTTTATATGCGATGTATGATATGGGTTTGCGTCCTGACACGTCATATAAAAAGTCAGCTCGGGTGGTCGGTGAGGTGTTGGGTAAATATCACCCACATGGCGATCAATCTGTGTATGATGCGATGGTGCGTATGGCGCAAGATTTTTCCATGCGAGCCATGCTTGTGGATGGACAGGGCAACTTTGGTTCCATTGATGGCGACCCAGCAGCGGCGATGCGGTATACCGAAGCACGTATGTCTCAGATGGGCTTCGACATGCTGGAAGATATCGGCAAAAGCACAGTTGATTTTACGACCAATTTTGATGATTCACTGAAAGAGCCGTCGGTTTTGCCATCTACAGTGCCTAATCTGCTGGTGAATGGTTCCTCTGGTATCGCTGTGGGTATGGCGACAAGCATCCCACCGCACAATCTGGGCGAAGTGGTTGATGCGCTCAGATTTATGCTAGACAAATGGGGTAACCTGGATGACATTTCGGTCACTGATTTAATGCAGTTTATCAAGGGGCCAGATTTTCCGACGGGGGGGTTGGTTTTCCGCCACAGGAGTGATGAGGACGAGACGGATGCCATTGCCAGTGCGTATGCTACAGGGCGTGGCCGGGTGACGGTGCGGGCAAAAGCGCATGTGGAACGCATGGGGCGTAATAAATCGCGGATTGTTATCACAGAACTACCTTATCAGGCGAATAAAACAAACTTGTTGGGGCGCATTGCCGATTTGCACCGCGATGGCAAGATTGAGGGATTGACTGATCTACGAGACGAATCTGACCGGAACGGGATGCGTATTATTCTGGAAACGACGCGGAATGTGGAGCCGGAAGATGTTTTGGCGGATTTGTTCCGGCTGACGCCTATGCAGTCTACGTTTAGTATTTCGTTGCTGGCACTTGTCAATGGTGAACCGCGTGTGCTTACGCTTAAGCAGTCGCTGCGGGTTTATCTTGAACATCGGTTGGAAATTGTTCGTCGGCGCAGTGAGCATGATTTGGAGAAGGCAAAGCAGCGTGCGCACATTTTGGAAGGTCTGATTAAGGCGCTGGATAACCTGGATGCTGTGATTGATATTATTCGCCGGTCACGCACGGTGGAAACGGCGCGGACAAACTTGATGAGCAAGTTTAAGTTCACTGAGATTCAGGCATCGGCAATTTTGGATATGCAACTGCGTCGTTTGGCGGGGTTGGAGCGCAAGAAAATCCAGGATGAGCACCAGGAAAAAATGCAGCTTATTAAATATCTGGAACGATTGCTGGCTGACCCTCAGATGATGCGGGATGTGATAAAGGAAGAGTTAACGGCCGTTCGTGAGAAATATGCCAATAATCGGCGGACGCAGATTATGGCTGGTAGTGAAAGCAAGACCATTACCGCCACTGACTTGCTGCCCGACCAGCAAGTGTGGATTCTGGTCGGCGAAAAAGGGACGATTGCCCGCACAACCTCAGCCGAAAAAATAAAAGTGCCAACCAAGCCGATTGAGCAGCCAGTGGCTATTTTGGAAGCCAATACGCAAGACATTTTGTATTTGTTTACAGCAGATGGTCAGGCGGTTAGTTTGCCTGTTTACCAACTGGCACAGTCTAGAGAAGTGGGTGAAGGTAAGCACTGGTCTGAAGTAACGTCGTTGACGAGGCGCAGTCATTTGGCGGCGGCGTTGGTTATCCCGCCGGATGCTGAAGGATATTTGTTTTTGACAACGCTGGCTGGAGTGGTTAAGAAGGTGAAATTAGAAGATTTACCTGGCATCTCTACAGATCCATTCATCGTTATGAATGTGCAGGATGATGATTCGTTGGGGTGGGCCAAGATTACTTCTGGTGAAAATGAGGTGGTGCTGGCTTCTGCTTCTGGTCAATTGATCCGTTTTGAGGAAGGTTCAGTGAGGTCGATGGGGCTGCCTGCGGGTGGCGTTATGGGCATTAAGCTCCAGGATGACGTAGACGGCATCATTGGCATGGATGTTGTTGATCCAGAGGCGTATGTTTGGAGTATTACCGATAATGGTATGGCGAAGGCCACTGAGATGAACCAATACCCGACGCAGGGTCGTCATGGACAAGGTGTGATCAATGTACGCTTGCCCAAGGAAGCATCTGAGGTGGTGGCGATTGTGGTGGGGTCATTGGAAACGGATCTCATTATCACAACAGCTATTGGCTCCACGAAGCAGTTTAAGTTGGGTGATACGACAGTAGGCAGCCGCTCAATTAAACCGAGGTCGTTATGGAAAATTAGCGAGCGCAACCGGATTATAGGTGCGATTCGGATGCTTTCACGCGTGGATGTGGATGTGGCTGGAGAAGAGGAAGATGAGGTTGGAGAAACGGCCGTTCCCCAGCAGCTATCCCTCATTGGCGACTCAAAACCAGAACCAAAACCCGCAAAAAAAGGAAATACAGGCAAAAAATCATAAAAAACCAGGCAAGAATAGAAAAAACTTTTGTAAGTTTCCATAATGTGTATAATAAATGCACTTATTGCTATTTACCTGAATTAACTGATTAACCGGAGACAACACAGCATGAACTTTAAAGATCGATGGGAAAAAGATGAAAATGGGGAGGCCTTTGTATTTACTGTAGAAATGCAGCGACGTCTGAGCCAGGCAGGCTTACCGATAACTCCTGCAAATTTAGCACAGCTTAATATCACACCGCAGGCGCCCTCACCTCAAGCAGAATCATCTTATAGCGCTGCGCCTGAGCCTGCTTCACCTCGCCCTGCCGCAGAACCAAAAGAAGATCTAAACACCTTTGATATTCAGATTGATCCTCAAACCGGCAAATATATTGGCCGGATGAAATGGTACAATCCCAAGAAAGGGTATGGCTTTTTAGTGCGTGGTGCGGGTGAAGAAATCTTTTTCCACAAATCAAGTACGGTAGGGCGTCCTGAAGATTTAAAAGAAGGTGAATGGGTGCTTTATGATATTGAAGAAACAAAAAAAGGGCCAGAAGCCACCGAAATCGAACCGTATGACGGCGATCCCATGTAAATCAGTTAGTCATTTTCACTGAAATTATTCGAAGATTAAAAGCACCGAGACGATTAAGTCCGGTGCTTTTTATTAGTTGGGGGATATAAATTTTTGCGGCAAAAGGCGTGAAGTTCGCAAAGACTTTAAAGGCTTTTTACCGCTGCTTTCTCTCTATACTTTATGGGTAGCTGAGTTTTACCAATCAGCTATGGATCGATAAAGTGGATTTATTCGTCTTCCCAGGTAATGTGGCGGATAGCAACGACCACATCTGGATTATCAAGTAGACCGCCGCGCTCATCCATTTCTTTATGGAAAGCATCTAATACCACAAACATCAGTTCCCCGTATAAATCAACCTCATCCAGATCGCGCAGCGCTTTATCAGAAAATGCTACTTCAAACTCTCCTTTGTCGGTCATAACACTTTCATCGGGGTAAGTAACAGTAATTTCATAATTAAACGTACAAAGTTGAGTCATCGAATATTTTCCTGTTTTGTAGGGTTGGATAAATTAGTTATGGTTGGCAAGTGTAGACGAGTGGGGCGGCTGAGGCAACATGTGGATTGATTATTGCCATGTGTTGAAAGTCCCTGGCGTTTTTACCACACAACTGAACAATATTTGCACTTGTTGATCAAAAATTCAGGCATGGCTAACCGCACTTGTTTAACAATTTTCGTAAGGTGCGCCGTTAACCGTTTGCGCTACAATTGGTACTATTGTACTAATCGGATCAGATAAGAAGCTGATCTAAAGGTGACGGTTCTTTAAACATTTTTTAACCCTTTTGTAGATTGTTATATCCATACGGGTTTTATCGTCACACCATTCAGTCCAACAATGGAGGATCAATGAGTAGCAAACGGAAATGTTTTATTGTTCTTGCCCTGGCTCTGGCTTCAGTTTTTGTGTTAGGAGGAAATCACATAACTTTTGCGCAGAGCGGCACAAGTATCTTTATCAATGAGATTCATTATGATAACGACGGTGCCGATGCAGGTGAAGCTGTGGAAATTGCTGGACCTGCAGGAACAGATTTAGCGGGTTGGAGCGTTGCTTTATACAACGGAAGTGCGACGCAATTAAATGTCTATGACACAATTGCCTTAGCTGGTGTCATCGCTGATCAGCAGGGCGGGTATGGGACGCTTTATTTTGCAGCAGTCGGCATGCAGAATGGCGCCCCTGATGGGCTTGCCTTAGTAAACCCGGCTAATACAGTGATACAGTTTTTGAGCTATGAAGGTTCATTTACAGCTGCCAGTGGTCCAGCCGCTGGTATGACGAGTGTCGATATTGGTGTTGCGGAAGCATCTACCGCTCCCCTTGGTGATTCGCTGCAATTAACGGGCAGCGGCACGACTTATGAGGATTTTGCCTGGGCTTCATCTCAGCCGAACACGTTTGGCGCTGTTAACAGTGGTCAAAGTTTTGGCGCCGCAGGGGATATGGCGCCAGCGGTCAGCAGCATTTCGCCTGGAGACAATGCTACAAATGTGGCTGTGGATGCGAATATTGATGTTGTTTTTAGCGAGGATGTCGCTGTTGCGGGAAGCTGGGTTGAGGTTTCTTGCACGGTGAGTGGTATGGTGGCAACGGCCGTTACCGGAGGCCCTCAAAGCTTTACCCTTGATCCAATTACAAACTTCGCTAATGACGAAAGCTGTACCGTGACAGTGTTCGCAGCCCAAGTTGTTGATCTGGATGCAATTGATCCACCAGATAATATGGACGTTGATTTCGTTAGCAGTTTCAGCACTGTGGCTGAAGTCGTAGCGACACCTGAAGTGATCATCAATGAAATTGATTACGATCAACCTGGTACCGATGTGGCTGAATACGTTGAACTCAAGAATATTGGAGCCGATGGCGTCAACCTGTCTGAGTTCACGCTTGAACTCGTCAATGGTACAGGCGGCGGCGCGAGCGTCTATCAAACATACGCTTTACCGGCAGTGACTCTTGCGGCCGGTGATTATTTCGTGGTTTGTGCTGATGCCGCTACTGTGGCTAATTGTGACATGGATGTGGCACCCGATAGTAACCTGGTTCAAAATGGTGCACCTGATGCAGTGGGTTTGCGTCATCTTGGTACATTGGTGGATGCAGTCAGTTATGAAGGTGATACCGGTGCACCATATACTGAAGGAACAGGGACAGGTTTGGAAGACCCAGGCACAACAGGTAGTGATAACCTGGGTATCTCTCGTTTCCCGGATGGTGTTGATACCGATCAAAACAATGTAGATTTGAGCCAGCGCTGTATCACTCCAGGTGCTGCCAATACTGAAGCGAGTACTGGTTGTCCGTTGCCACAGATTGGGGACCTGGTTATCAATGAAATTGATTATGACCAGGATGGCACCGATGCTGCTGAATTTGTTGAAATCTACAATGCTAGCAATGCGATCTTGAATCTCTCAACTTACGAATTGCAACTGGTGAATGGTAGCAACGCATCTGTATACAGTTCGACACCATTGCCTGACTTTAATCTCAACTCGGGACAATATTATGTCGTATGTGGTGACGCCGCGAATGTGCCAAACTGTGATCTGGATATTACGCCAGATACAAACTTAATTCAGAATGGCGCACCTGACGCAGTCGCGTTGGTAGAAAATGGTGTCATTATTGATACTGTCAGCTATGAAGGTGATGTGGCAGCACCGTATACCGAAGGCTCAGGTATTGGGCTGGAAGATTTGCCTGGTGATGGTTATTCCGGTATTGCACGTTTCCCTGATGGGAAAGATACAGATCAAAACAATGTAGACTTAAATCAGTATTGTGCTACACCAGGTGAAGCCAATACCAATGCTAGTCTAGATTGTGTTCCGCCAGTCGTTGAAGCTTGTGGTGATCCATTTACCCCAATCTATACTATTCAAGGAAGCGGTTTGGCTAGCTTATTGGATAACAATGTTGTTTCTACAGAAGGTGTCGTTACCGCAACTTATTTTGACACAAATGAGATAGGTGGCTTCTTTATCCAAGACGCTGTTGGTGATGGCGATTTAGCCACGTCAGATGGCATCTATGTATTCACAACTTTTTATACACCAGCCGTTGGTGATAAAGTGCGTGTGACTGGGACGGTTGATGAATATTTTAACCTGACCGAAATCACCTCTGTTAGTAATGTTTTGGCCTGTGGTATTGGTGAAGCTATTGCGCCAACGGCCGTTTCTCTCCCATTTGCCAGTAGTGACGCACTCGAAGCCTACGAAGGGATGCTTGTTACCTTACCGCAAGCTTTGACCATTTCCGAATACTTCAACTTTGATCGCTTTGGCGAGATCGTTCTCAGCACGGATCGACAGTTTCAGCCAACGGCCGTTTACGAGCCTGGTTCTCCAGAAGCGGCCGCACTGGCTGCCGCCAATCTACTCAGCCGCATCACATTGGATGACGGGAGGAGCAATCAGAATCCTGATCCCGCACGTCATCCCAATGGCGCCAATTTTGACCTGACCAACACCTTCCGTGGTGGCGATACCGTCCAAAACGTCACAGGTGTAGTCGATTATGCGTTTGGCGCCTACAAAATTCAGCCAACAGTTGGGGCTGACTATGTTTCTCGAAACCCACGTGCCGAAGCGCCAGAAGTAGGCGGCAGCGTAAAAGTTGCCAGCTTCAACGTCCTCAATTACTTCACCACATTGGATGATGGAGTAAATGACATTTGTGGACCACTACAAAACCAGGAATGTCGTGGAGCAGATGATGCCAACGAACTAACACGCCAACGCAACAAGATTATTGCCGCCTTGTTAGACATTAATGCTGATGTGTTTGGTCTCATTGAAATTGAGAATCATATAACAGATGCAGCGGTGCAAGACTTGGTCAATGGTTTGAATGATGCTGCGGGTGCTGGAACCTATGCGTATGTAGAGACAGGGACAATTGGCACAGATGCCATTAAATTGGCAATTGTATATAAACCTGCCACAGTTTCCTTAGCAGGCGATTATGCAATATTGGATTCGTCAGTAGACGGCCGTTTTATGGACACAAGAAATCGGCCTGCTTTGGCACAGTCATTTGTGGAGAACGAAACCAACAGTGTCTTTACCGTAGTGGTCAACCATCTAAAATCGAAAGGCTCTGGCTGCGGTGTAGGGGATGATGATCCGGAACAAGGTAATTGCAACCTGACACGCACCCTGGCCGCTCAAGCTTTAGTCGATTGGCTGGCGACCGATCCCACCGCCAGTGGCGATGCCGACTATCTCATCATTGGTGATTTGAATTCCTACGACAAGGAAGATCCGATTGACGCCATCCTGGCAGGTTCTGATGATACAGTGGGGTCGGCTGACGATTACACAGACCTTTCCCACCTCTATGGCGGTGAATTTGCTTATTCCTATGTCTTTGATAGTCAACTGGGTTATCTTGATTACGCGCTGGCAACAGCCAGCCTGCTGCCGCAAATCACTGGTGTAGCCACCTGGCATATAAATGCAGACGAGCCAGATCTCCTAGACTACGATACAGGCTTCAAACAAGATGCACAAGATGCGCTTTATGAACCCAATGCGTATCGGTCATCAGATCATGATCCGGTCATTATTGGACTGGACTTTGGTCTGCCCCGAAACGCAGATGGCTGTTTTGTGATTGCTGCTGAAAATACACCCTTTGAGGGTCGTGCGGTTACTGTGGACACACATCATCATGTCCTAAATGGTATGGTGTGGCTGCTGCAATCAGATTTGCCGCGCCAGGCTTGTCTTGAGATTCATGGCACCGATGGTCAGGATATTCTGATGGGCAGCCGTGGTGATGATGACATCTTTGGTTATAGCGGGCATGATCTTCTGTTTGGCTTCCATGGTGATGATGTGTTCACCGGTGGTAAAGGGCTAGACTTCTTTAATGGTGGTCCTGGGCAGGATTCCGTTTTGGATTATGAACGGTTTGAGCACTGCACCAGTATAGAAGAAGGTTGTAAACCCCCGCGCTAATCAAAGCTTTTGCACTTGATTAGGGTTAAAGAGGCGGATGCTATTAGTGTCCGCCTCTTTTAGATTTATTTTTAACGCGATTTTCATTGGCTATTGACTCAAAAACCCTTTTAATTCAATTTGGTTGTAAACGATTGTTTTAATAGTGGAAGCGTAACTATCCAGGTGTAGGTTTTATCTATGGAGCCTCCAAAGGGTTTGGCTAGTTGCGTGGAATTTAGGAGAGACTAGTGTCTTGGACTGTATTAGTAGTTGATGATGAACCGATGACGCGCACACTGTTGCAATTGATGCTGGCTCCTGCAGATTATGAGGTGTATGAAGCGGGTGATGGCTATGAGGCGCTCGAAAAAATCGAAGCTCATATACCAGATATTTTTGTGCTTGATGTGATGATGCCCAATATGGATGGCCTTACTTTGTGCCGCATGTTGCGGAAACGGGAAGATACAGTAAATGTTCCTATCATTTTATTGAGTGCCAAAACAACGCCTGAAGCTATTCAAGAAGGTTTATTAGCGGGAGCCAATCGTTATCTCACGAAACCCGTATCTCGTAAAGATTTGTTAGGGAGTCTGGGAGAGTTGTTGGCGTCGGTGTCTGTGAATGCTTAGGCACGAGGGTTATTAAAGATTGAAGATTGAAGATTTGTCCAATCTCCAATCTTTAATCTTTAATCTTTGTTTACAAACAGTCTCTTGCGGCTTGAAGCTGCGCTTGTAATGCTCGTTCTGATGTGCCACCCGGCACATCCCGGCTGTTGAGCGATGATTGGAAATTGAAAACGGCCGTTACGTCATCCCCAAATAAGCCACTAATCCCCTGTAAATCAGCCACACTCAAATCTGTAATCACCACGCCGCGCGCTTCGGCCGTCTGTACCACTTCGCCAATGATGTGGTGAGCTTGACGGAAGGGTAAACCGCGTCTGACCAGATAGTCGGCTAAATCGGTGGCGAGCAAGCCTGGCTCAAGTTGAGCGGCCATCTTGGCCGTATTGATGGTGAGCGTGCTAATCACGCCAGCCATGACGGGCAGGGCTAAATCGAGCGTATTGAAGGCGTCGAAGAGGGGTTCTTTGTCTTCTTGCAGGTCTTTGTCGTAGCTGGAGGGCAAGCCTTTGATGGTGGCAAGGAAGCCTGTGAGATTGCCCAGTAAACGGCCGGCTTTGCCGCGTGTCAGTTCCAGGGTATCGGGGTTTTTCTTTTGGGGCATGATGCTGGAGCCGGTGGCGTAGGCGTCGTCCAGGCGCACGAAGCCAAATTCAGTCGTGCAATAGAGGGCAAGTTGTTCAGACAGGCGGCTGAGATGCAGGCCGGTCATGGTGGCGGCGTAGAGGAAATCGGCCACAAAGTCGCGGTCGGAGACGCCGTCCTGGCTGTTGGGCGTGATGCTGTTGAAGCCGAGTTCTGCGGCCAAAAATTCACGGTCGGTGGGGAAGGCGGAACCGGCAAAAGCGGCGGAACCTAAGGGGCAAACGGCCGTTCTTTGCCAAACTTGCGCCCACCTTTCCTGATCCCGCTGCAACGGCCAAAAATGAGATAGCAGCCAATGTCCCCAGGTGACGGGTTGAGCGTGCTGCAAATGAGTGTAACCGGGCATGGGTACCATGAGGTTGGTAGCGGCGTTGTTGACAATAGCGGTCTGTAAGAGCGCCAATTGCGCCTGAATCTGTTCGATGGCCTGCATCGTCCACAAGCGGAAATCGGTAGCCACCTGATCGTTGCGGCTGCGCCCTGTGTGCAATTTGCCGCCAACATCGCCCACAATTTCCGTGAGACGGCGCTCAACGGCCGTGTGAATA
>JACSSI010001052.1 GCA_014879345.1 Anaerolineae bacterium
AGGCTTCGACAAGCTCAGGCTTCGACAGGCTCAGCCTTCGTAAATTAATATTAAATAGTGGCCTCCTGATTTTCGGGAGGCTTTTTTGAGTGAAAATTATGTATGACGAAGAGAATACAATCCCATTTTCAGAAGTTTTAGCCAATACGTTTGAGGCAGATCCGATTGCGGTGCATTTGCTGTTTAAATTATCAGATATGGAGCTTGAAGAGTGGGCGCGTTTTCAGAAGGCGTGGGCCAAGGCAGATGATGAAAGACGGCGTGAGGTTATGCGCCATTTGGCCGACATTGTAGAAGAAGCGTATTATGTTGATTATACGCCGATTTTTAAGCTGGGCATTGTAGATGAATCCTCTGAGGTACGGGTGGCGGCGTTGGATGGTTTGTGGGATTCGACGGATGCCTGGTTTGTGTCACCGTTGATTGGTATGTTGCAATCTGACCCGGTTGTGGATGTACGTGTGGCGGCGGCGAAGGCGCTGGCGCATTATGTGCTGCTGGCTGAGTGGGGGCAGATGCCTGCCCGGGTGTCGAAACCGATTGTGGAGGCGTTGTTGGCGGAATATGAGAAGGAAGGAACGGCCGTTTCCGTCAAACAAGCCGCGCTAGAGGGAATGGGTGCTGCATCTCATCCCCGTGTAGAAACACTCATTCAGGAAGCGTATGATTCTCCCTACCAGGATATGCGGGTCAGTGCCATCTTTGCCATGGGCAATTCTGCTGATGACAAATGGTTGCCTACGATTCTGGCAGAGCTTGAAAACCCTGAACTAGAAATGCAAATTGAGGCGATTCGGGCGGCAGGCATGATGGGGCGTAGTGATGCTGTTGAACTGCTGGCTGATTTGGTGGATCATGAAGAGTCTGATGTGCGGGCGGCCGTCATTGTGGCGTTAGGCAAGATTGGTGGTGATCATCCGCAAGCGATTCTTGCCAAACTGATGGACGATCCAGATTACGAAGATATGCACGAACTTATCGAAGAAACCATCGAGGAAATGCTGTTGTTGGGTGGTGAGCTGGATATTTTGCAATACATGGAAGGGGAAAGCCTGTATCCTGATGATGATGAGTATGAAGACGATGCGTTTGACGATGAAGAATTGTAGTTTATAGCTGTATTGTGAATAACATCCTCGCCGTTTTTACCCAGAATATTCTGCCAATTTTAATCGTAGCAGGTTGTGGTTTTGCGCTGCAAAAATGGCAGGCTTTGGACAAGCAGACCTTATCTAAAGTTACCTTGTATGTGTTGAGTCCGGCACTGGTTTTTTCTTCTTTGGTAAATTCTGATTTAGAGACGGGAGACATAGGCAGCATGGTCTTGTTTACTGTGTTAGCCATGGCTGCGATGGCGATTTTGGCGTTCCTGCCGGCACGCATGATGCACTTTTCTCGCCGGGAAACGGCCGCTTTGGTGATTACTGTTGTGTTTGTAAATGGCGGCAATTATGGCCTGACGCTTAACCAACTGCGTTATGGTGATGCGGGTTTGTCGTTGGCAATTGTTTATTATGCCACCAGTACGGTTTTGGTGTATTCGGCTGGCATTTTTATTGCTTCGATGGGTAGGCTGCCGTGGCGGGCTGCGGTGAAGCGGCTGTTAAGTTTGCCGCCAATCTATGCGGCGACGGGGGCGATTTTGGTTTACTTTTTTGCCATTCCGGTGCCTGAGCCGCTGATGAGCGCGATTGAAATTTTGGGGCGCGGGGCGATTCCGGTGATGCTGCTGGTGTTGGGGATGCAGATGGCGGATATGAAGGGCAATGGCGGCTGGCGTTTGACGGTTCCGGCTATTGGGCTGCGGTTGTTGGTGGGGCCGGTGGTGGCTGTGTTTGTGGCTAGTCTGGTGGGGTTGCAGGGGTTAAGCCGCTCTGTGAGTATTATTGAAGCGAGTATGCCAACGGCCGTTATCACCATCATTTTGGCTACGGAA
>JACSSI010001053.1 GCA_014879345.1 Anaerolineae bacterium
GCTTGAACAGCAGATTTTCGCCCTGCGTCTTGCCCAGCATTTACCGGATGTAGAACGGCCGTTACGCCAACTATACGCCCATCGAGAAGACTACGACGCCTGGTTAGAAAAGTTCCTCACCCTCGTCGCCAAAGCCTACGCCGCACGACCAGCCGCCCTGCGCCTGCTTGATTTGAAGCGCGTCGAAGAGCCAGACTGGTTCCAGCAGTCGCGCATGATGGGCTACGTCTGTTACGCTGACCGCTTTGCCGACAATCTCAACGGCGTCGCCGCCCAAATCCCTTACCTCAAAGAGCTGGGCGTCACCTACCTGCACCTCATGCCGCTGCTCAAACCACGCCCCGGCGCCAGCGATGGCGGTTACGCCGTCATGGATTACCGCGCCGTGCGCGACGACTTAGGCACAATGGACGATTTGGCCGACCTCGCCGCCCAACTTCGCGCCGACGACATGAGCCTGTGCATCGATCTGGTGTGCAACCACACCGCCAAAGAACATGCCTGGGCGCAAAAAGCGCTGGCGGGCGATCCCTACTATCAAGCCTACTACCACATGTTTCCCGACCGCACCCTGCCCGACCAATACGAACGCACCGTGCGCGAAATCTTCCCCGAATTCAAATCCGGCAGTTTCACCCACTACCCCGCCATCGACAAATGGGTCTGGACGACCTTTAACGAGTTCCAATGGGATCTCAACTATGCCAATCCGGCCGTGTTTGCCGAAATGCTCGACATCATGCTCTACCTCGCCAATCAGGGCGTGGAGATTTTGCGGCTGGATGCGGTGGCCTTTATGTGGAAGCGCATGGGTACCGACTGCGAAAATCAGCCCGAAGCCCACGCCATTTTGCAAGCCTTCCGCGCCCTCAGCCGCATCGCCGCGCCTGGACTGCTGCTCAAGGCGGAAGCCATCGTGCCGCCGCCGCAGCTCGTGCCTTATTTGGGACGGGGCGACGCGGCCAACAAAGAGTGCGAGGTGGCCTATCACAACGTGTTCATGGTCATGCTCTGGAGCAGTTTGGCCGAGCGTAAAGTGGCGCTCATGACCCACGCCTTGCAGCAAATACCGGCGATTCCCTCGCGCACTTCCTGGCTGGCCTACGTGCGCTGCCACGACGATATCGGCTGGGCGGTGACAGAGGAAAACGCGGCGGCGGTGGGGCTGAACGGCTACCTGCATCGCACCTTCTTGAGCGATTTTTACAATGGTGGCTTCCCCGGCTCCTTCGCTCGCGGCGCCACCTTCCAGTTCAACCCGCGCACCAACGACCGGCGCATTAGCGGCTCTTGCGCGTCCTTGGCTGGACTGGAAATGGCGCTGGAACGGGGAGACGCGCACGAAATCGACTTGGCGCTGCGCCGCATCACGCTCCTGCACAGCATGATTCTCGCTTTTGGCGGCATCCCCTTGCTCTACATGGGCGACGAAATCGGCCTGCTCAACGACGACAGCTACTTGCAAGACCCTAATTTAGCGGGTGATAACCGTTGGTTACATAGACCACGCATGGATTGGGAATTGGCGGCAAAGAGAGCGGATGGGGGGGTAAACGGCCGTTTATTCCAATCCCTCGTCTCCCTCATCCAGGCCCGTAAACGCACCCCCGCCCTACACGCCGAAGCGCCCGCCCATGCCGTCTGGACACACAATGACGCTGTCTTTGGTCTCCTCCGCGAAAGTCCGCGTGGACGGATTCTGGTATTGGGCAATTTCAGCGAACGGCCGCAAACCGTGCCAGCCTACCGCCTGCAAGAAATGTATTTCGGCGGTCAATTGGTCGATTGTATCAGCCAGCGCCCCATTGATGGGTGGCATGATGTAAAATTAGAGCCATACGAGTCCCTTTGGTTACAAGCGGTATAGCGACGAAGACCTGACAGGTTTACACTGCACCTTACCGGGCAAGCATTTTTTCACTGTAAATTACCTCTA
>JACSSI010001054.1 GCA_014879345.1 Anaerolineae bacterium
AACGGCCGTTACTGACAACATGCGTATCTTACCGAGTTTACTTATAGCTTGTCAATCAATGTTGTAAAATTTTGCTCAGGAACAATTGCGTCCGTTTATGCTGCGGCGTACCAAAAACCTGCTCTGGCGGCCCCACCTCCACGATCTGACCCTCATCCATAAACACCACACGATCAGCGGCCGCCTTCGCAAAACCCATCTCATGCGTCACCACCACCATCGTCATTCCCGCCTTCGCTAAATCCAACATCACATCCAGCACCTCCTTGATCATCTCCGGATCAAGCGCACTGGTCGGTTCATCAAACAACATGATCTTCGGCTCCATCGCCAACGACCGGGCAATCGCCACCCGCTGCTGCTGCCCCCCCGACAACTGTCGCGGATACGCATCAGCCTTTTCTGGAATACCAACCCGCGTCAATTGCTCCATCCCCACTTTATCGGCTTCCTCTTTTTTCCGTCCCCGAACCTTTTCCTGCGCAATTGTCACATTACGCAGCACCGATAAATGAGGGAACAAATTAAACTGCTGAAACACCATACCCACTTCAGCCCTCACCTCATTGATATTCGTCTTCTTATCTTCCAGATGCACACCGTCAATATACACAGCACCGCTCGTGGGTTCCTCAAGATGATTAATACAGCGCAAAACAGTACTTTTGCCCGAGCCACTTGGCCCGACCACAATAATCACCTCGCCCCGTTTCACACGCAGATTGACACCCTTAACCGCTTCAACCGAGCCAAAATATTTGTGCAAATCTTCAATAACAATAATCTCATCGCCTAACTGTTTATTATCCATATCAACGGGCATCCTTTCCGAGCCGGTTCTCATACCAGCGCAAAAGCAAACTCAACACAATCGTCATTGTCAAATAACAAAACGTCAGCACCAGATAAGATTCCTGAAAACGAAACGTGCTGCCTGCATACAAACGGGCACGCTGCGTCAACTCCCGTATCGCCAAAACAGACATCAGAGAAGAATCTTTCAGCATGGCAATAAAGTCATTGCCTAACGCTGGAGAAATATTACGCACAGCTTGCGGTAAAATAATATACTGCATCGCCTGACGATAGCTCATGCCCAAAGAACGAGCCGCTTCCATTTGCCCCTTAGCAATCGATTCAATCCCTGCCCGAAAAATTTCAGCCAAAAATGCACCATATATAATCGCTAACGCAACAATCCCGCGTGCTTCAACCGACACATCCCGATTATTGATGCCGACCGCCTCACTAATCGTCGGCACCAATACAAATGCCAATGTCAAAATCAAGACTAGCGTCGGTACACCCCGAATAAACTCAACATAAGTAATGGCAACATTGCGAATCAGCGCATTTTTACTAATCCGACCTAACCCTGCCAACAACCCAATAATCAATGCCAAAGCAAAGGCACTCAGCGTGATCTGCAAAGTAATCCAAATACCCGGTATGATAAATTTAAATGCTTCATTGATTTCAGGATCCGTGATAATTAGGATTATCATCACTACCAAGAACCCGATGATAGCTACTAACCACCAAGGGAATTCCCGCCAGTTCGATGCCCAATTCTCATCCTGCATTTGAATTTCTGGTCCGGTCATAATGCCTCCTGTATTGTTTTTCAAATTGTTTTGCCGATCTATGTGGAAGGCGGTGGCCTGTTTTTCAGCCACTGGGTATTCTTCCCATTGATACTATCCCCATTGCCTACACAAATAATACCTTGAGTTGACCATAAAACAAAGCAGCGCCAGAAGCTGCTGCTTCTGACGCTGTTTTTTCGTTATGTTTAGCAATTTTGGTTTGTAGCAACCACTTTTGAACTTTAAATAATTATTCCGGTACTCCCCTCTCCCCAACCCTCTCCCCAAAGGGGCGAGGGAGCCAGGCCGATCCCCTCTCCTTTTGGGGGAGGGTTAGGGTGGGGGTAAA
>JACSSI010000084.1 GCA_014879345.1 Anaerolineae bacterium
GTAAAGCAAAAAGTTGCAAAGCGGCAGAGTGGCAAGGTAGCAAAGCACCTTGTAATCTTGCTACCTGCAACCTGCAACTTTGTCACTTTAATAGGTAAGAAATTATGTCACAACCAAGAAATGATATTCGAAATATTGCCATCATTGCCCATGTTGATCATGGCAAAACCACCCTCGTCGATGGCATGTTACAGCAGACAAATGTTTTCCGGAACAATCAGCAGCACGCAGAACGGGTGCTTGATTCTAATGATTTAGAGCGTGAACGGGGTATTACCATTCTCGCCAAAAATACAGGCGTTGTTTATAACGGTGTCACCATTAACATCGTTGATACCCCAGGCCATGCTGATTTTGGCGGCGAAGTAGAGCGTGTCGTCAACATGGTTGATGGCGTACTGCTCCTGGTAGATGCCGTGGAAGGCCCTATGCCGCAAACACGCTTTGTGCTGCGACAGGCTTTAAAGCGTGGTCTTAAAGTTATCGTCGTAGTCAACAAAATTGATCGCCCGGCGGCACGTCCTGAATATGCTGTGAATGCCGCGTTTGACCTCTTTATTGATTTGGAGGCTACTGAAGACCAGGCTGATTTCCCTGTCATTTACACCAAAGCGTTGGAAGGGCAAGCCGGTTATGAACCTGATGATTTGGCCGATGATCTGACACCTTTGTTTGAAACCATTATTGGTTATTTGCCCGGTCCCATGGTCGATGAAAATGGCCCGACTCAGCTTTTGGTGACGACACTTGAATACAGCAACTACGTGGGCAAAATCGCGATTGGACGACTCACCAGTGGCAGCATCAAAGAAGGGCAAACCATTGCTCATATCAATGCTGAAGGTGATCTGAAAGAGGGTAAAGTCACAAAGACGTACCTTTTCCGTAACTTACAGCGAGTGTCTCAACCGGAGGTGTTTGCCGGCAATATCGTGGCGGTCGCCGGTATTGCTGATGTGGGTATTGGTGACACGCTGGCTGATCCGGATGATCCACGGCCGTTACCACCCATCACCGTAGAAGAACCAACCGTGCGCATGACCTTCAGCATCAATGACAGCCCGTTTGCGGGCAAAGAAGGCCAGTATCTCACCAGCCGTCAAATCCGAGACCGCTTGATGCGTGAACTGGAAAGCAATGTGGCTTTGCGCGTTGAAGCCACAGATAAAGCCAGCACATTTGTGGTCTCTGGACGAGGTGAACTGCATCTGGCTGTGTTTATTGAGACAATGCGCCGTGAAGGGTATGAATTTTCTGTCAGTCGGCCAGAAGTGATCTTCAAAGAAACGGATGAAGGATTGATGGAGCCGATGGAGCATCTGTTCCTGGAAGTTCATACTGATTATTATGGCAGTGTCAGTGAAATGTTAGGTCGGCGGCGTGGTCAGGTAACGAGCATCCGTTATGGCGATGATGGCACTGTTTATGCTGAATATATTGTGCCGACACGGGGTATGTTGGGTTTCCGCCAACCCTTCTTGACGGCGACACGTGGCACAGGCATTTCTCATACGTTGTTTCACGGTTTTGAACCGGTTAAGGGTGCCATTACCACGCAGGAATTGGGGTCTTTGGTGGCTCTGGAGTCTGGCATGGTGACGGCGTATGCGTTGACGAATTTGGCACAGCGGGGCACATTCTTTGTGAAACCAGGGGATGAGGTTTATGCCGGGCAGGTTGTGGGTGAGAATATTCGGGAAGAGGAATTGGTGGTGAATGTATGCCGCCTCAAGCAGCTCACGAATCATCGCGCCGCGCCGACTTCCATTACCGAAGGCTTGACACCATCGCG
Organism: Anaerolineae bacterium; assembly: GCA_014879345.1. Classification (GTDB taxonomy): domain Bacteria; phylum Chloroflexota; class Anaerolineae; order Promineifilales; family Promineifilaceae. The sequence continues at coordinate 1,793 of JACSSI010000084.1, forward strand.
AGTGATGTCTTTGGATGATGCCATTGAATATTTGAATGAAGATGATTTGCTGGAAGTAACACCGACTTCTCTGCGCATTCGCAAACGTACGCTGAAGCATGATTTGCGGGCGAAGGAATCGAAGAAGGTTAAGGTAGCGGCGTAAAAGAGAGTGTTCAGTTTTCAGTGTTCAGTGTTCAGTTTATAGTTTTCCACTGAAAACTGAACACTGAAAACTGTTCACTAAAAGGCGTTCCCATGAGTCATTCTGAAAAGTTTGTGCCTTTAGATCAATATCGGCGATATGAGCCGGAGGAGATGATGGCGCGGGCGCGGGATTTTTATGCGGAGATGCGGCGGCGGCGCACGGTGCGGGATTTTTCAGACGAGCCAGTTCCACAAGAAGTGATTGAAAATTGTATTTTGACGGCTGGCACAGCTCCCAACGGGGCGAATATGCAGCCGTGGCATTTTGTGGTGATCAGTGATCCGGCGCTTAAACGGCGTATTCGGGAAGCTGCGGAAGAGGAAGAACGCGCTTTTTACAGTGGGCGAGCGCCTGAGGATTGGTTGGAGGTGTTGGCGCCGTTAGGCACTAATGCTGAGAAGCCGTTTTTAGAGACGGCTCCCTATTTGATCGTGGTGTTTGCGCAGAGTTATGGGCTTGACGAGGCGGGGCGGAAGGTGAAGCATTATTATGTGCAGGAGTCGGTGGGGATTGCGACGGGGCTGTTGATAACGGCCGTTCACCATGCCGGCCTTGTCTCGCTCACCCACACCCCCAGCCCCATGAGTTTTCTCAACGAAATCTGCGCACGACCCAAACAGGAACGGCCGTTTCTCATTTTAGTGGTTGGCTATCCGGCAGAAAATGTGGAAGTGCCGGATATTAGCAAGAAATCGCTTGAAGAAATAGCGACGTTTTTGTAGGTTTTCCCCCTCCCCAACCCTCCCCCAAAGGGAGAGGGGCTATTTTTCAGCCGTAAAGCACGACCGTCCCTTCAAATATTGCGCACATTCCTCAGGTGTAAGCCCCCGTGCCTGCCGAGACAAACCACGATCAAACAGTTCAGAGAGGTCGTCGATTGCCTGGATAACGGCCGTTGTGTCCGCGCTGGAAGTTGCCAGAGAACGGCCGTCGGGACTGTAAGCCACACTCAAAACCGACGAGGTGTGGTCGAGCAGGGTGCGTACCGTTTGCCCCGTATTCACATTCCATAACTTCGTCGTGCGGTCGTTGCTGGCCGTTGCCAGACGTGTGCCATCCCGATTAAAGTTCACCCCCAACACCGGCCCTGTGTGGCCGGTGAACGAACGAATCAATTGACCCGTCGCCACATCCCACAGCCGCGCCGTGCCGTCATCGCTGGCAGAAGCCAGATGCAGCCCTTGATTGTCGAAGGCCACATCATTGACAGGCAGATCATGCGCCACAATGGTTTGCACCAGACTGCCATCAATTGACCAAATGCGAATCGTGCCATCAGAAACGGCCGTTGCCACCAACATATTATCCGGACTCAACACCGCCCGGTTCACGGCCACCCCCTCATGGTCAAACTGCTGCACCACATCACTCGTTGCCACATCCCACAAACGCACAATGCCATCATCACTGCTGGAAAGAACTTGCGAACCATCCTTGTTGTACACCACACTGTTTACCGCCGCTGGATGAATGAGCAGCGGCAAACGTATTTGCCCCGTCTCCATATTCCACAAACGCACATCCCGGTCATCACTGGCCGAAGCCAGCCAGGCATTGTCCGGACTAATAGCAGCATCATTCACAATCTGGTTATGGTCGCTAAACACATGCACGCTGTCACCCGTGGCTGCATCCCACACCCGCACCGTTTTGTCACCGCTGGCCGTCGCTGCCAGCGTGCCATCCGGGCTAAACGTCACCCGGCGCACTGGCCCCTTGTGATCCGTTAGAATCAGTTGATCGAACTCCGGTTCCGCATGCCACAACCGCGCCACCCCATCCTGACCCGTCGTCGCCAACTGTTGTCCATCTGGACTATAAGCCAACGAGAGTATGCCGCCTGTATGTCCGGTGAGGGTGTCGATGGCCTGACCGCTGTCTACCCGCCAGAACTTTGCCGTGCCATCGGCGCTGCCGCTTACAATAACATCACCCGCCGGGTTAAAACCCACATCTGTCACAGTGGCGGTATGTCCCGCCAGCGTTTCCACCAATTTCCCCGTCTCCCGTTCCCATACCCGCACTGTATTGTCGTTATTGGCAGCGGCAATGAGACTGTCATCTGGGCTAAAAGTGAGCGCGTTAATACCCACCACTTCGCCCAACTCATCAAAACTGGGTTCGATGGAATTAAGCGATGAGCCAGTAAGTGCATTCCAAATGATGATTCGCCCGCCCTTGCCTGAACTGGCAAGCTGATTGCCCTCGTGGTTGAAAACCACATCCGTCACCTCATCATCATGACCAAAAGCCAGGTAGGAAGAAACCCAGGAATCGGTGTCCCAGACGCGCATACTGGCGTCTTCGTTGGCTGTGGCAAGCTGTGTCCCATCGGGGCTGAGTGCCATGGCGTTGACGGCGCCATTGTCACCGGTACGCGTGAGAATACGGTTGCCTGTTCCGGCATCCCACAACATGATCTGCCCGTTTTGCCCCCCGGAAATAACCTGAGAGCCATCATGGGTGAAGACCACATCGTTGACGGTGTTTTCATGCCCGATTAAGGTAAGATAATTCTGGCCGGTTACGGCGTCCCAAAGCTTGATGCTGTTATCACTGCTGGCGGTAGCCATACGGCTGCCATCTGGGCTAAAGGCAACGGCCGTTACCGGGCCATCATGTCCGGAAAGCGTCATCTGCAACTGGGAAGCGCGCAGCGTGCGGTAAAGCGCATCTTCCGCTTCCGCTGAGGCAGATTGGTCGATGGCGTAAGTCGTGTTCACCGCTTCTAACGCCAGCAGCAGCGCCAACTGTGGCGCATTGCCCAAATTATCTGTGGCCGCACGAGCCAGTTCACGCGAAGAAGCCAGTCTGAACTGCTTATCCGCCTCAATGGCGCTGGCGACAGCTTCCGCTTCACGAGTGGCCGCCAGGTCTGCATTGGAAAGCGCCAGCGATTCACTGGCAGCGGCCGTGGCGGCTGCTTCAATGGCGATGGATTCGCTGGTGGCGGCGAGGCTGGCACTGTCAATTGCTTCTGCTTCGCGAGTGGCGGCTAAATGGGCGTTGGCGACCGCTTCTGCCTCATGGGTGGCGGCGAGTGCGGCATTTTCAATGGCTTCCGCTTCGCTGGTAGCGGCCAAGGTTGCATTTTCAGCAGCGATGAGTGCATTTTCGCGGGCAAGTTGACCGTTCCATGCTGCCCAGGCGCCCGCCAAAATAGCAATGATAGCCACGGCCGCCAAAGCCCAGGTAATGCGCTGCAAGCGTTGGGCGATGGCTGCATTTTCTGCGGCAAAACGTGTTTGTTCTTCGGCACGCAGTTCTTGTTCTTCAGCGCGCAGCCGTTCCGCTTTGGCTAAAGCGCGTGCCTGTTCAAGCTGGGTGATGTATGCCTGCGCTTTTTCTTCTTGCGCTTTTTCTTCTGCTTCTCGGCTGGCGAGGAGAAAAGCTTCTTCTAACTCATTGATATTGGCATAGTCGCGGGCTTCTTCCAGGAGTGCGCCGCGCCATAACATGCTGGGATCGTGCTCACGTTGCGCCCATTCTTCGGCTGCTTCTATCAGGCGGGCGCGGCGGCGGCGAATGACGTGTTCTTCTTCCAGCCAGCCGATGAAGCGAGGCCAACTGCGCACTAAGGCTTCGTGGGTTAGCTCAATTTGGTCATCATCGGCCGTTTCTCCCTGGATGAGGCGGATGAGTCGCGCTCCGATGAGTCTGTCTAGCACGCTGTTGAGCTGTTCTGTGGATTTGTTTAGTTCATACAGGCTGACGCGGCGCACACGTTGGCGGGTCACTTCCAAGCCAGGGCCGGGACGGATGGTCGCCAGCATGATTTGGCGGGCGATGGCTCGATCTGGCGGGGCCATTTGGGTGTAGCAGGCGTTGGCGCTGTTGGCGATGGCTTGCCGTCCGCCGCCTAATTTTTCATACGCTGCCCATGTCACGCGATTGCGATCTCGATTTTCCCATAGTTTGAGCAGGGTGAATTGGAGCAGTGGCAATGCGTTGGGTTCGCCTAGAAAGTCACGAATGAGTTCGGCGACGAGTCCATCTTCAAAGTTTAGCCCTACCTGGTTGGCGGGTTTTTCGATAACTTCGTGCAGTTGGGCGGCGTTCATGGGCCGCACGCGGATTTGGGCGAGTTCATAATACCGCTGGAAGGTGGAGACGCGCATGAGTTGGCTTTCGTAATCGTTGCGCATGGTGATGATGAGGGTGTGGCGTGTGTCTCCTTCTTCGATGAGGTTGAGCAGGTTGTCGATGAATGTTTGACGGGCTTCTTCATCCAGGCAAAGGGCGAAGAGTTCTTCAAATTGGTCGATGATGAGGACGGCGGGTTTGTTGTCTTTTTGGTTGACCAGGTTGACGAGGTGGTGTGGATTTTCGCGGAGTTTGTAGGCTGTTTCTTGCACCCAGTCGTTGGTGTTGGTGCCAGGTGGTTGCAGGAGCAGGGCCAGGTTGCGCAGCGGATCGGAGCCGGGAACGAGGCGTGGCAGGTAGTGCCAGCTATCGCTGCCTTCAATGGCGCCGTCTTGCAGCTTTGGGATGAGTCCAGCGAGTACGGCTGAGGATTTACCACTGCCTGATGGCCCGGTGACGGCGATGAAACGGCCGTTTTCGAGCTGGGCTATCATTTGTTCGATGAGGCGGGTGCGGCCAAAGAAGATGCTTCTGTTTTGGCCGGAGAAGGTGTCCAGGCCAACGTAGGGACAGAGGGTATCGGGTAGTTTCGGGGCAGTGGCTGGATTGTATTCGTCCAAAGTGGCATCGGGTGCTTCACGCCCTTGATGGAACAGCTCATTAGACCAGTAGTCGAGCAGGTTTTGGGCATCGTGACGATCTTCGTCTTTGGCTAAAACGGTTCCAATGGAGACGCCCTGGGTGATGAATTGTTCGATGGCGGTTTGGTATGTGGAAACGGCCGTTTCGTCACTGTCATCAATATCACGGCGTTGGGCTAGTAATTGGCGATGTGTTTCTTTGAATTCAACCAGGGAATGATACGTTATGGTTTCTGTCATGGTGTTATATCATATGCGCAGCGAAATCCGATGGTGCTGTATTCTCGATTACTGTTGATATCTTGCCATATAGGTGGGGCATTTAAACGAGTCGACGTTCTGAGTTCTTCTCCCGGACTCGTCCAGCCGCCGCCGCGCACAACTTTTTCTCCACTACTTCTATTAATATTGGCGGAACCGTCGGTTGGTGTATTTGTATACGTTTCAGCATAGTCATCTTCAACCCATTCCCACATACTGCCTGCCATGTTAAAAGCGCCAAAAGGACTAACACCATCAGGATAGTAGTTAACAGGTTTAATCACATCATGAATATTAACACGCACAAACTCTTGGTTGAAAAGTGCCAATCTGTTGTTGGGCAATGGCTCATCACCCCAGGGATAAATGAGGTTTTCTAGCCCGCTTGCCACGTATTCCCACTCTGCTTCTGTGGGTAAACGGCCGCCAGCCCAGGCACAATAATCTGACGCTCCATACCAGGTGACCCAATTAACAGGGTAGTTGCCATAGCCGACGGTGGGTTCATAAAAACCGACATTGTTAAGCAGAAGGGTAAAACTTGTCTCAAAACCAGTGGCAGTACAATCAAAACGGCCGTTACCACAATTATTACTATACCCCCCAATCGCATTCAAGAAATTGGCAAACTGCTGCACACTCACCTCATATTGATCCATATAAAAATCATTGATTGTCACAGTGTGCGGCGGCATTTCATTCGCTTGTGCGTTTTCATCCTCAGACCTGGCGCCCATCTCAAACTCACTGCCTGTGATGTAGAGCATGGGCATACTATCATTTTCACGGAAGATAGTGCCTAATGATGCCGCATTTTCAAATTGCAGCATCAACTGCTGTGGATTAGGTATCGCTGTGGCCTCAACAGCAACTTCAGTAGTAGTACCCGTAATATCTGGGGTAGAAATTGCGGCAGATATAGTAGCTTGTTGAGCCAACCCTGCCTGAGCAGTAGAAGTTTCCCTGACTGCTGCTCTGGTGGCCGTTGCGTCCACATCCATCCGAGTAGCATTCTGTGCCTGGCTTGTTTCAATAGCACCTGCTTGCGCTGCCACCACAGCCTCTTGTGCCGTAGCTGTAATCTGGCCTGCCATCGCTTGCTGGGTACTGGTTTTAGCAATAGCCACCGAAGTCAACTGTGCCAGGATAGCATCAGCGGCGGCACGTGTGGCTTCAGCAATAGCCACATTTGCCACGGCCGCATCAGATGTCGAAGCGGCTGCCAATTCTGCGGCATTTGCAGACAACTCAGCGGCTTCAGCGGCAAGTTCAGCTGCCTCAGTTTGAATGGCCTGTGACTGCTGGTTGACATAAAACACCATCAATACGCCAATAATCGAGAATACAGCCAAAATACCTAAGGCAAGGCTGAACCGACGTTCACGTTTCCTGATTTTTTCTTTTTCAAGCTCCTCGCGATTTCGTTCTGCATAACTGGCATCAACAAATTCACGTTCCAACGGATTCAAGTCATCAAAGCCTTCAACTTCAAGCAGAGCAGAGCCACGTAAAAGCAATTCTGGCTCCCGATTATTTTCTGACCAATGCTCTGCTTGCGTCATCAAACGCTGGCGGTGACGCAGTAAAACACGTTCCTCATCGAGCCAATCGACCATGCGCGGCCAATTACGTACCAATGCCTCATGAGCTACTTCTAGCTGATCATCTTCCTTCGTGTCACCTTTTGTGAGGTGAATCAAATGGGCATCAACCCATTTTTGCAAGACGCGATCAATGCGGTCTGTGGCTTCTCCCGCCAGATATAAGGTACGGCGGCGGATACGGGCACGGGTGACTTCAAACCCCTGGCTTGGCTGCACCAACCGCATCATGATACGCTTTGTTGCTCCCTGTTCTTCGGGCAACATGCCGTTGTAGATTTCTTCGGCCGTGTTTTCCAAGGCCGCCATGACCCCACCGACCCGTCGATAAGCTTCCCAGGTAATTCGGTTTCGTTCGCGATTGTCCCACAATTTGAGCAAAGCAAATTGAAGCAGGGGGAGTGCCGCAGGTTCCCCTAAAATTTCGCGGATGATGGTATCTATTAACTCGTCGTCAAATTTTAGGCCAACAGACTGGGCTGGCTTTTCGATAGCATCTCGCAGCTCACCGGCATTCATGCTGGTGACACGAATTTCACCTTGTTGGAAGATACTCTGGAACAAGGGAGCTTTGTTGAGGTGGCTTTCATAATCTGTACGCATTGTCAGAATGACAATGTGACGGTGATCTCGAGATTGGATAAGGTTGAGAATATTGTTGAGAAAAGATTCTCGTTCTTCTTCATCGTGGCAAAGCGTAAATACCTCTTCAAATTGGTCAATCAAGATGACGGCCGGTGTGGTATTGACATCTGAGACCATTTTGGTCAAATGAGTGGGGTCGTTACGCAGTTTTTCTATACTGTCAATCATCCATAAGGGGACATCTTCAACGTTATCTGGCTTGAGAAGCCCTGCAAGATGGGCTAACGGAGCAGAGCCTGGCACGATGGGTTGGTAATAATGCCAGGTATTGCTGTCTGGGAGAGCACCTTCTTGCAGCCGTGGCAGTAACCCAGCTTTGACGACGGAGGATTTACCGCTGCCGGATGGCCCTACGACTGCTACTAATCTGGTTGCCAGAATTTGATTTAGCAGTTCTTTGATGAGTTCTTCTCGGCCATAAAAGCGGAAGCCGTCTGTCTCTTGAAAGGAGTCCAGTCCTACATAAGGGCATTTTTCATCGGGGATTTCTGGTTGCAGTTCAGGGTTATACTCTGCCAATAACATTTCTGCGGGGGGATCGATGCCTTCATGGAAGAGTTGGTTTTCCCAGTAGTCGATAAGATTTTGCACAGCCCACCGATCATTATCGCTGTCCAGATACATGCCACATGCTTGTGCGCGCATCATAAATTCTTGCACAGCGTCGAAGAAGGCTTTGTTTTCTTCTGGGGTGGAGTCATCCTGACGGCGGCGTTTGAGCAGGTCACGATGAGTATCTCGTACGGATTCAAGTGAAAGGAATGGTATGACTTCTGTGTTTTCAGGTGGGAGATTTTGGGAACTACTCATTTTACAGTCCTTAACAATAAATCTAACGATTCGCCGACTTTCTGCAAGTTATGGCAAAGGCTTAACAGTTCTAAATCAACTTGTCGAAAACGACGGCCAGTTTGGCTGCGAAAACGGCGGAAGAGACGACGTGCCTTGACGATACTGCCGCCATCGATAGTTTCTCCCAAGGTAATTGTGACTTCGTCGATATCGGTGGCCCATTTTTCTGTGTGTCCATCTATTAACTGGCGTGCCATAGGTTCAAGGTCGTACCAGGAGTCTTCGAGTTCTTCGATGCCGCTGTCCAGGGTGGCTTCAACGCGACGTAGTTCGTCGTCGATATTTTGCCAGGCATCATGTTCTGTGGTGAGTTGGTGTAAATTTTCGTCGATGCCGCCTAAGGCACTTGCCCCGTCTTTGATTTGGGTGACGACTTCAAAATCGCTGCCAAATTCGGAGGCGTCGATGTTAGCGCAGATGACGGTGATGGCTTGTTCCAGGTTATCCAGGCGAAGGGCGTTGGCGGTGGCGATGAGTTGGGCGTTGATGCGGGAGGGTTGCCGGTTGAGAATACGGTATAGGAGTCGGGTTGCTTTGTTCAGGGTGTCGAGGTCGAATTCTTCAACGGCCGTTTCCATATCTGCTTTTACTTTTTCTAGCTGAGTTACCCAGTGTTCTGCTTCTTGGGCAAATGATGATTGGCGGGCGATGCCCAATAAATCATCAATTTTTGTATTGAGTTCTGGCTCATTCAATGCCAGACTGTCCCAGGCGAGATCATCATCTGGCAGTCGTTTGCGATCATTGTCAATAAGGAAGTAGCGATTTTCCAACTCCTGGAAAAGATCATGAAGGAGTTTGTAGTCATTCATCAGTTCGATCTGTTCGGAAGCGGCTTCAAAGTCTGTTTGAAAGCTAATGACGGCTTCGCGGGTTTCTGGCAGGCGCATGAGTCGGAAGAGCGCCATGAAACTGCGGTTGGCGATGAAGGTATCTGAAGCAGATGAAGGAGGTTGTGATATAGCTGGCGGCAATGAAGAAATAGGCTCCGCCTCTTCTTCATCATTTTCCTGACGTATTAACTGTTCCCAGGTGACTGCGGGACGGGCTTCCCGGAGGGTGATAAGCAAAATGCGCATTCGCTGGCGGCGTTGGAAATGTTCAATGAGTTTGCTGATGCGCATGCTCAACGGATCGCTGGGACCGGCTAAATCGTCGAAGTTGACATCCAGGTCGTAACAGAATAGACGAAAATCTTCCAGATTAAACAGGTCTACAATAGTTTGGCGTAGTTTCCGATGGCTTATTTGGTCAGCCTCGGGAATCACTTCGTCTTCTGGCATTTCGGTTGAGTTAGATTGCGTTGGATCTGTCATGGCGATTCCTGAATAGGAATTATAGGCGTTGTTGTGTAAATTGTAAACGAGAGGAGATTTTAAAATAGAAACGGGGCTTAAGTGTTTTTATGATCACCTAAGCCCCGTCCTGTTATTGGGGGAATT
>JACSSI010001055.1 GCA_014879345.1 Anaerolineae bacterium
TGCCACTAACGGCCGTTACTCCAAATTTGCTATGGTATTGGGCGTGAGTAGAAGAAGGATGGCGGGGATTGGGTCATTGAAGTATCTCCCAATCCTCGCCCAGAGTGGGAACGCGGACTGCCAGTCCGCACAGGGCGGGCAAGTTGCCCGCGCTCCCAGTTACACCGGAGAGATGATTATGACATCTATGTATGACATTCAACCAGAAACCGGAGACATGCCCGTCAACGCCACCGAAGCAGAACGTATGAATGCGCTCATCAATTCATTGAGCGCCTACATCACCCATTTTCATGGTGGTGCTGTCAAGATGGTGGATTATGACGGTAAGACATTGCAAGTGAAAATGTCAGGAGCGTGTGAAGGCTGTGATCTGGCTCCCGTGACGCTGCACGGCTGGGTCGAAGGCACCGTCAAGCAATTTTTCCCTGATCTGGAAGCCGTTGAAGCGGTATAAGTCTCCCTCCCCTCAGTCCCCTCCCGAAGGGCGGGGAAGCAAGGCTCCCTCTCCTTTTGGGAGAGGGCTGGGGAGAGGGGATAACTCTATAGCCCTGCTTTCTTGAAAGCCGACTGCACAATTTCCTGTGCTTCCTCCTGAATTTGCTTCAGGTGGGCTGTTCCCTTGAAACTTTCTGCGTAAATTTTATAGATTTCTTCCGTGCCAGACGGCCGTGCTGCGAACCAGCCATTTTCCGTGACAACTTTGAGGCCGCCAATGGGCTCATCGTTGCCCGGTGCCTTGGTGAGCTTGGCGGTGATAGGTTCGCCTGCCAACTCAGCCGCCTCAACCATGTCTGGTGAGAGGTTGGAGAGGGCGTTTTTCTGCACGAGGTTAGCGGGTGCATCGCTCCGTTCGTAGACGGGGCTGCCGAACTGGGTAGTGAGGGCCTGGTAATGGTCGCCGGGGTCTTTGCCTGTAACGGCCGTTATCTCAGCCGCCAGCAAATCCATGATGATGCCATCCTTGTCAGTCGTCCACACTGTGCCATTTTTGCGTAAAAACGAGGCACCGGCGCTTTCTTCACCACCGAACCCATACGAGCCATCGACCAAACCGTCCACAAAATACTTGAAGCCAACTGGCACTTCCGACAGTTTGCGCCCCAGGCTTTTAGCCACCCGATCAATCATTGAACTGGAGACCAGTGTCTTGCCTACGGCCGCATCTGCCCGCCAACCGGGACGATTTTGGAAGAGATATTGAATGGCTACCGCCAGATAATGGTTAGGATTAAGCAGTCCTGAGCTTCTGGTGACGATGCCGTGCCGGTCATAGTCGGGGTCGTTGCCAAAGGCGATGTCGAACTGGTCTTTGAGGCTGATGAGGCTCGCCATGGCGTAGGGCGAGGAGCAGTCCATGCGGATTTTGCCATCTTTGTCTACCGTCATGAAACGGAAGGTGGGATCAACATAGGGATTGACGATTTCCAGGTCGAGGCCATACCTGTCGGCCAGTGGTTCCCAGTAGGCTATCCCCGCGCCGCCCATCGGATCGACGCCGATTTTGAGGCCAGCCTGGGCGATGGCTTCCATGTTGATGATGCTGCCCAGATCAGAAATGTAAGGCGTGATGTAGTCATATTCGTGAGTGGTGGCCGATTTCATTGCCAGTTCCAGCGGCATCCGTTTTACGTCTTTCATGCCGCCGCGCAAAATTTCGTTGGCGCGATCCTGGATGATGGTGGTGGTTTGGGTGTCGGCGGGGCCACCGCCGGGCGGATTGTATTTGAAGCCGCCGTCGGTGGGCGGATTATGGGAGGGGGTGATGACGACACCGTCTGCCTGACCACCTTTTTTCTGGTTGTTGTGGCTAAGGATGGCGTGACTGATGACAGGGGTGGGGGTGTAGCCGAGACCAGCCTGGATGAAGATATCAACACCATTACCAGCAAAAACCTCAACGGCCGTTGCCAGAGCCGGTTCAGAAAGCGC
>JACSSI010001056.1 GCA_014879345.1 Anaerolineae bacterium
GTGCATGTGGGCGTGGATTTGGGGACGGCTTATACGGTGTTGGCGGTGCTGGATGCGGAGAAACGGCCGTTAGCCGGACGGTATCAGTTTGCCCAAATTGTACGGGATGGGCTGGTCGTCGATTTTATTGGCGCGATTCAACTGCTCAAGAAGATGAAAACTGAAATTGAAGCCGATCTCGGCTTTGCACTAGAACACGCCGCCACGACCTTTCCCCCAGGTGTGCCATTGGCTGAAGTGAAAGCCACCAAAAACGTGCTAATCGGCGCAGGGCTGGAATGCAGTCAATTTGTGGATGAGCCAACCGGCGCCAATGCGCTGCTGCAAATTTCAGACGGCGCTGTTGTCGATATTGGCGGCGGCACGACAGGTGTCGCCATTGTCGAGAATGGGGAAGTGGTTTACACGGCCGATGAAGCCACGGGTGGTACTTCTTTTTCATTGGTCGTGGCCGGTGCCATGAACGTCCCCTTCCTGGAAGCTGAGAAAATCAAAACCGACCCGACACAAGCCCGCATGGTGGCCTCGCTGGTGCATCCAGTTATGCAGAAAGTGGGCAGCATCGTCGCCCGTCACATTGAACCGTTTAACGTGAAAACCATCTATCTCGTGGGTGGAACTAGCAGCATGTTGGGCATAGATGAAGTCATCCACGATATGACAGGGGTAAAAACAGTCACCCCAGCGCATCCCATGTTGGTGACGCCCATCGGTGTGGCTATGGTGGATAAATAATAGTTAACCGCAAAGAGCGCGAAGAACGCAAAGAAAAGAAACTTTGCGCCCTTTGCGTCCTTCGCGGTGAAATTTCAGGATGAACCTGCGGGAAAGCTAAATGAAAGAAAAACTAATCATCATCGGTGGTGTAGCAGCAGGAATGAGCGCAGCGGCTAAGGCACGACGAGTAAATCCCGATTTAGAGATTGTGGTTTACGAGATGTCGGGCTACATCAGCTATGGCGCTTGTGGTTTCCCCTATTACATCAAAGGCGATATCCCCCGCATTGAAGATTTGATTGTGCGCACGCCAGCGCAGATGGCGGAACAGGGCATTACGGCATTGGTTCACCATGAAGTGGTGGCGATTGACCCGAAACAGCAAACCGTGCGTGTCTTGAATCATGAAACGGGCGCCGAATTCACAGACCATTGGGACAAATTGATTTTGGCGGCTGGCGCCAGTGTCACAAGACCTGCTATTCCTGGCATCCAACTGCCCGGCGTGTTTACGCTGCGCACCGTTGAAGATGCTATTGCGATTCGGCGCTGGCTGGTGGAAGAGAAGCCGAAACGGGGCGTGATTGTGGGCGCTGGTTATATCGGGCTGGAAATGGCAGAAGCGTTACGTGCTCATGATGTAGACGTGACGATTGTGGATATGGCAAGCCAGATAATGCCCACGCTGGACGCCGATATGGCGGCGTTGGTGCAAGCTGAAATGGACGCGCATGATGTCAAGATTTGTTTGCAGCAGCCAGTACAGTCGTTTGTCGGGCCAGCACAAGTGGAAGCGGTGGTACGGCAGGTAACAGAACACGTACAACGGGGAAACGGCCGTTTCGACAAGCTCAGTAACCAGTTGCGCGTCCGTGAAGTTGTTACCCAAGATCACGTTTTCCCCGCCGATATTGTGATATTTGGCATCGGCAGTCGGCCCAATGTGGCGATTGCTGAAGCGGCTGGGATGCGACTAGGCACAACGGGCGCGATTGCTGTTGATGTGGAGCAGCGCACCAGCATCCCCACTATTTGGGCAGCGGGTGCTGTGGCGGAAGTGTTCCATCTGCCGTTGCAACAATATACGTATGTGCCGCTGGCAACGACAGCCAACAAACAAGGCCGTGTAGCGGGGACGAATGCGGCGGGTGGCTCGGATCGATTTGGGGGCGTGGTGGGAACGGCCGTTGTCAAAGCATTTGATCTCACCATT
>JACSSI010001057.1 GCA_014879345.1 Anaerolineae bacterium
GCCTAAGGAGAATAAAAATTAAAGGCTAGTTAGCGGAATGCATGTGAGCCATTTCATCCATCTGGCCTTCCTCGAACTGTTCCTCTTCCGTTGAGCCTTTCAGCGCTACGGTAGACGAGGCTCCGCCAGAGATGACCAGTTGAATTTCATCGAAATAACCGGCGCCCACAAAGCTTTGATGCTTAACGGCCGTGAATCCTTTGTCCTTGCTCAAGTCGAATTCCTTCTCCTGGAAGTCGGCGTAAGCAGCCATGCCGCGATCTTTGTAAGCGTGCGCCAGTTCAAACATGCCGGCGTTCAGGCTGTGGAAGCCTGCCAGCGTCACAAATTGGAAGGCGTAGCCCAGCTTGCCCAACTCTTTTTGGAAGGAGGCGATTTCTTCTTCGCTCAAATTCAGCTTCCAATTGAAGGAAGGTGAACAGTTGTAGGCCAACAGTTTGCCTGGATATTGAGCGTGGATGGCCTCGGCGAACCGTTTGGCCTCTGCCATATCGGGATGGGAGGTTTCACACCAGACCACATCTGCGTAAGGGGCATAAGCCAGCCCACGCGCGATGGCTTGATCCAGGCCGGCGCGGGTGTAGTAGAACCCTTCGGCAGAACGTTCGCCAGTGATGAACGGCTTGTCACGGTCGTCGATGTCGCTGGTGATGAGATTGGCGGCATCAGCATCGGTACGGGCGATGATGATGGTAGGCACGCCCATCACATCAGCCGCCAGCCGTGCCGACACGAGTTTTTCAACGGCTTCACGGGTGGGAACGAGTACTTTTCCGCCCATGTGGCCGCATTTCTTGGCCGAGGAGAGCTGATCTTCAAAGTGAACGGCCGCCGCGCCTGCTTCAATGAACATTTTAGTCAGTTCAAAGGCGTTTAACGCCCCGCCAAAGCCAGATTCTGCATCGGCGACGATGGGGGCAAACCAGTAGATGCCGTTTTTGCGGTTGGCGTGGTGGATTTGATCCGCACGCTGCAAGGCGTTGTTGATGCGCTTAACGAGCATCGGGGCGCTGTTGGCCGGATAGAGGCTCTGATCGGGATAGGTGTTGCCAGACAGATTGGCGTCGGCGGCGACTTGCCAGCCGCTGAGGTAGATGGCTTTGAGTCCCGCTTGCACCATCTGCACCGCCTGGTTGCCGCTGAGGGCGCCTAGCGCATTGACATAATCTTCCTCGTGCATGAGATGCCACAATCGTTCAGCACCCATGCGCGCCAACGTCTGCTCAATTTGCACCGTTCCCCGCAGACGCACCACTGCCTGGGCGGTATACGGCCGTTTTACGCCAGTCCATCGTTTGTTAAATTGCCAATCATTACTCAGTGCATCAATATCATAGGTACGCATCATTTAAATCCTCCGGGTTTTGTGGGAAATGGCTCCCTAAAATAGGTTGGAGCAAGAGCGAGAGCAAGAGATGGATTATCCTCTCGCTCTTGCTCTTTACTCTTGCTTCTATCTAATTCAAATAGTCATATGCCTTCAACGTCAAAAAGTCTGCGTAGTTGTCGTCGGTGATGAGCTGTTCAAAGAGTTGGGCGGCGAGTTCGTATTTGCCCTGGTTGTACGCTTCTTCGCCGACGCGGGCTTTGATGTCGGCCAATACCTGCGGCGCGATTTCACGGTAGAGGTCTTTGTCCACAGAACGGCCGTCGGTGAGCCGTGCGTTGTCGTTGTTGACCCATTGCCATAACTGCGAACGGGAAATTTCGGCGGTGGCGGCGTCTTCCATGAGATTGTAGATGGGAACACAACCATTCCCGTCGAGCCAAGCCGACATGTAGAGAATGCCCACGTCGATGTTGACGCGAAGTCCCTCTTCGGTGATAGTGCCTTCTGGCACGGTCAGCAAATCGGTGGTGGTGACGTTGACATCTTCCCGTTTGCGGAAAATTTGGTTGGGCGTGGGCATGTATTTGTCGAATTCTTC
>JACSSI010001058.1 GCA_014879345.1 Anaerolineae bacterium
GGGAGTCAATTCGTTTCTACAGGAAATTGCATAAAAATTAGCACCAGATGTTGATTATTTAAAGGAAACACTATGGATCGCACAGTACCTAGTTCTGGAAACGAAGAAATCAACCTCTATCTGCGCACTTACTATTCGCTGCTGCGCAGCACCCGCGAAGTCAAACTCAGTTCGCTCATCGAAGCGCACAAACGCACCCGCTCCGCCCTGCACGTCAAAGCCGATGAGCAAGAGATCGACATGGCCGCCTTTATCTATGCCATCTTGCGTGTGCCCGACTGCTTGAGCGAAATCAACCTGGTTATCATGGGGCAGTCGGCGCGCGTGTTTGCTGAGCATGACTATCCTCAGGTGGAGACATGGCAGCAAGTGAGCGCTCCGGGTCGCCGCCGCCGCTGCTTTTTCGATGGTGAGCGCACCCTGGCCGCCTACATCGCCAGTCGTTCAGACATTGATGACCTCGTGCCTACCCTGGTTGCTTACCAAATCGAACGGCGCAAACTCCATTACCTCTTGCTGCAACCACCCATTCTCACCTTGCTCAACAAGTTGCCAAAAGATAAGGAGTTATCAGCAGAAAACCTGCAAAAATTAGCCGACCTGACACGCATTCCCATTGAAGACCTGGACAAACTTAGCCGGATTTGGCGTGATAAAACCGTCACCCGCCTGTTAGAAATCGCTAATCACCAACAAGAAATCTCCATTCGCTCATTAGCCAGTTCGCTGGCTGACTACAAACGCGCCATCCGGCGCTGGTGGCGCAACGTGGAAGTCTACACACCTAAAAACATCCGATTTGACGAACGCCCCGTTTATTTTGTTTCCAGTAATACCCATAGCCTCACCAATATGCTTAGTGGCTTTGGTCTGCAAATCGAAAGCACGCTCAGAGGTTATTTGCTAGAAAACGGCGCTGATGATCTGCGCCAGGAATATCAGGACATCGTTAACCGCAATTTGCCCAGCAGTTTGGAAAATTTTCTTTATTACGTGCTTAAAAAGTATGAATCGCTGCATCCTGATGTGCGCGAAGACCGCATCGCGCACGAAAAATCGGTGGGCATTTCGCGCATTCAAAGCGAACATGCCTTTGATATCGAGGTGCAAATTGTCAATCTGCGCCAACTGGATGTGGATGGCATGGATGTGCGTTTGCGCATTCCGGGCATCGAAAAATTGGCGCAAAGCGAGGCGCTCATCATCAATATCGACTATCCGCTGGGTATGGCAGCCTATCAAGTGCTGGCTGAAATTGCGCGCAACGTCGATCAGGTGCGGGGTATCTACATCATCGGCAAGGCGGCTACGCTAAACGGCCGTATTGGGGATGTGATGCTGCCCAATGTGGTGCATGATGAACATTCACTAAACACGTACCTGTTCAATAACTGTTTCACCGCTGATGATGTGGCCCCTTATCTGGTATATGGCAGTGTGATGGATAATCAGAAGGCGATTACGGTTCCCGGCACGTTTTTGCAAAATGAGGGGTATATGTCGGTCTTTTACCACGAGGGTTACACGGATATGGAGATGGAGGCTGGCCCTTATCTGAGTGGTATTTATGAGATGACGCGCCCGCAGCGCCATCCGTATAATGAAATTGTCAATCTGTATCAGGCTCCTTTCCCCATCGGCATTTTGCATTATGCATCGGATACCCCGTTTAGCAAGGGCAAGAATTTAGGCACGCAGAATCTCTCCTATTTTGGCATGGATCCCACGTATGCCACGACGATTGCTGTTTTGCGCGACATCATGGAAACGGAAGTGGGGAAACTTTAGTTTTTAACGCATAGGCGCAGGGAATAAAGTCTAAAGATATAGATTTTAGACTTTTGCATATCCTCTGGTGGGAGTGTTCCTTTCTTGACCAAAGATAATCGTTACACAAAGCCATTTGCTCGCATATCAATACTAA
>JACSSI010001059.1 GCA_014879345.1 Anaerolineae bacterium
GAAATGAAAACGGCCGTTTCCCCCCTCATCACCGCCGCCAGAGACAAAGGTCTCATGATCATCAACGCCGGTGAAAACGTCATCCGCCTGGCGCCCGCCCTCATCGTCCAACGACAGCACATAGATGAAGCGGTCACTATTTTGGAAGAAATTTTGGAGAATTAGAAGCGTAGTGCGTAGTGCGTAAGGTCTCATTTCTACGCACTACGCACTACGCTCTACGCACTATCCCATGAACATTCGTCCCGCTAGAGAATCCGACATCCCCGGCATCATCGACCTCGTGGCTGAACACGCCAAACGTGGCGATGTCTTGCCGCGTTCACCGGAATCTATTGCCGCCACCTTGAATGACTGGCTCGTTGGTGAACATCCAGATGGCGACATCATAGCCTGTGTGTCCTTGTATTATTATTCGCGTCATTTGGCCGAAGTGCGCTCGTTGGCAGTTAGTGATCGGGTGAAGGGGCAGGGCTGGGGCAGTACCATCGTCAAAGCGTCCATTTTAGAAGCACAGCACCGCAACATTCCCACCCTGTTTGCCCTCACCCGCGCTGTGCCCTTTTTCCGCAAGCTGGGTTTTCGCATTACATCGAAGGAACTGTTTCCGCAGAAGGTGTGGCGGGTCTGTTCTGTTTGCCCTTTGCTAGAAAATTGTGACGAAACGGCCGTTGTCCTTGAACTAGGGCCATCACTCATCCCGGAACACACACCCATCCCCATAGACATTCCCGTGGCAGAAATCTTATCCAGCCGCGTCGAAGAAGAGAAAATAGAAACAATTACAAAAGGAGTCTTACCCATGTCCAAATCAAAGAAACAAGAAGAGAAGAAAGCCAATAAAGTCGTGCTCGCCTATTCCGGCGGACTCGACACCTCCGTCATCGTGCCCTGGCTCAAAGAAAATTACGGCTGTGAAGTCATCTGCTTCTGCGCCGACATCGGCCAGGGTGATGTCGAACTGCAAGGGCTGAAAGAAAAAGCCCTCGCCAGCGGTGCCAGCAAAGTCTACATCGAAGACCTGCGCCATGAATTCGCCAAAGATTTCCTCTTTCCCATGATGCAATCCGGCGCAGTCTACGAACGAGAATATCTGCTCGGCACCTCTGTGGCGCGTGGCCTCATCGCCAAATGGCAAGTCGCCATCGCCGAAGCCGAAGGCGCTGATGCCGTCGCCCATGGCGCCACCGGCAAAGGCAACGACCAGGTACGTTTTGAGCTGACCTTCAAGGCACTCAACCCCACCCTGCAAGTGATTGCCCCCTGGCGTGAATGGGAAATCCGCTCTCGCGAAGACGCCATCGCCTACGCCAAAAAACACAACGTGCCCATCACCCACACCGAAAAATCAATCTACAGCCGTGACGCCAACCTGTGGCACATCTCCCACGAAGGCGGCATTTTGGAAGACCCTTCGCTGGAACCAGAAAAGAGTATGTTCCAGTTCACCGTCGATCCGGAAGATGCGCCCAATGAAGCTGAAATCGTCAAAATTGACTTTGAACAAGGTGTGCCGGTGGCCGTCAACGACGTGCAAATGCCGCCAGCAACCATCGTAGAAACCTTGAATGCGCTGGGCGCTAAACACGGCGTCGGCCGGGTTGACCTGGTTGAAAATCGACTGGTCGGCATGAAATCTCACGGCGTTTACGAGACCCCCGGCGGCACGATTCTTTACAAAGCGCATCAAGGCGTCGAATCCCTCTGCCTCGACCGTGACACCCTGCACTACAAAGAGCAGATGGCGATTCCTTATGGGGAACTGGTGTACAACGGCAAATGGTACACGCCCCTGCGTGAAGCGATGCAAGCCTTCATCGAAACAACCCAGCAAAATGTCACCGGCTGGTCCAAAATCAAGCTCTACAAAGGAAACGCCATCCTCATCGGCCGTTCCAGCAAACAAAGCCTCTACCGTGAAGA
>JACSSI010001060.1 GCA_014879345.1 Anaerolineae bacterium
AAAATAATGACGATGGCAGAAGCCGTCAAACAGTATGTTCAGGATGGCGATAGCATCGCCATTGAAGGGTTTACGGCGTTTATTTGTTTTGCGGCGGCGCATGAGATTATGCGCCAGCAAAAGCAGGATTTGACACTGATCCGCATGACGCCAGACCTGGTGTATGACCAGATGATCGCGGCAGGGGTTGCCAAAAAGCTCATTTTTAGCTATTTAGGCAATCCAGGGGTAGGCAGTCTCTACTGCATTCGCCGTGCTGTAGAAAAAGCGATTCCAAAACCGCTGGAAATTGAGGAATATTCGCACTTCGGCATGGTGGGACGCTATATCGCGGGAGCCAGCAAGCTGCCCTTTTTCCCGTTACGCAGTTACCTGGGCAGCGACATGCCTGCCGCCAATCCCGACATCAAGTTTGTGGACAGTCCCTATGGGGATGGGCCGATTGCCGTTGTGCCGCCCATCAACCCAGATGTGGCCTTTTTGCACGCCCAACGCGCCGACGCCAAAGGCAATGTGCAAATTTGGGGCTTGCTGGGGATGCAAAAAGAGGTGGCGTTTGCTTCCAAGAAGGTGGTGGTGGTGGTGGAAGAGATCGTGGACGAGGAAGTCATCGCCCGTGATCCAAACCGCACCCTGATTCCGGGGCTGGTGGTGGATGCCGTCGTCCATGAACCGTATGGAGCGCATCCCAGCTATGTGCAAGGCTATTATGACCGCGACAACGCTTTCTACCTGGATTGGGCGGAAAGCTCAACAAAACAAGACGCCACCGAAGCGTGGCTGCAAGAGTGGGTTTATGATGTGGTGGATCGCGCCGCTTATCTGGAAAAACTGGGGCAGGCGCGCATCGACAGTTTAGCGCCGGGCGAGTTGATGTCTGATCCGGTGAATTACGGCCGTTATGATTAAGTTTCTGGTTAAAAGAAGGAACACGGAGCTGCACGGAGAAGTCTCAGAGATACACAGAGGAATTAGAGGATTGTATGATTAGAAAGTTGTCGTTTTGCCTTGTATTTGTAATGGTATTGCTTGTTTTCACGGGTTGCCAAAATAGTGAACCCACGTCTACCCCCATCCCCGAACCAACGCCTACACCGGAGCCAACGGCCGTTCCTGAACCAACAGCAGACCCTTATGCTGCGGTAAATGCCGCCACGTTTGCCGCCAATGAGCGCTTGGGACGCGGCATTAATTTGGGCAATGCCCTGGATGGCGTGAACGAAGGCGCAGCCGGTCTTTATTTACAGGAGCAATACTTTACCGATATTGCTGCGGCGGGCTTTGATTCGGTGCGGCTGCCGGTGCGCTGGTCGGCGCATACCGAAATCGCCGAGCCATATACCATTGATGATGAGGCGTTTTTGGAACGGGTAGATTGGGCCATTGAGCAAGCATTTGCCAATGACTTAAATGTCGTCCTCAACGTACATCATTTTGACGCCATCATGCAGCAGCCCCACAATCAAAGCGACCGCCTGACTGCCATCTGGCGGCAGCTTGCCGAACGGTATCAAGATTATCCAGACACACTTTATTTCGAGTTGTTGAACGAGCCGCATGAAAATTTGGACAGCAGCGCCTGGAACGAAATTTTCCCAGGTGTGCTGGCGACAATTCGGGAGACAAACCCGGAGCGCACTGTCATCATCGGGCCGGACATGTGGAACAACATCCAGCGATTAGACACCCTGGAATTACCGGAAGACGACCGGCATATTATCGCCACGTTTCATTATTATTCACCCCATCAATTCACGCATCAAGGGGCCTGGTGGGCTGAAACTGGTACGGATGAAAAAGATATTCCCTGGGGATCAGAGGCAGATGTTAAAACGATGACGGATGAGTTTGATGCGGCGTTGGCGTGGTCTGAGGCGGAGCAACGGCCGTTATACTTGGGTGAGTTTGGCGTCTATTATGC
>JACSSI010001061.1 GCA_014879345.1 Anaerolineae bacterium
TGCCATAGTCGCCACCGTTATGGGACAAGCTGCCGAAGGTGCTATGCTTGTCTTCCTCTACTCCCTCAGTGAGGCAGCCGAAGGCTATACGGAAGAGAAAACCCGTTCCGCAGTAAAGGCGCTGATGGATCTGGCCCCAAAATTTGCTCTGGTCCGGCGCAATGGAACCGAACAAGAAATCCCTGTTGAAGAAATGGTCGTCGGCGACCTGTTCATCCTCAAACCAGGGCAATCCGTCCCCACTGACGGCAAAATAGTCACTGGCGAATCTAGCATCAACCAAGCTCCCGTTACAGGGGAAAGTGTTCCGGTGGAAAAATTGCCAGGGGATATGGTCTTCGCGGGCAGCATCAATGGCGAAGGTGCACTAGAAGTAACCACTACCAAAGCATTTGCTGACAATACCATCTCCCGCATTATTCAAATGGTTGAGGAAGCTCAGGAGCGCAAAGGACAAAGCCAACGTTTTATCGAAAGGTTTGGCAAACGCTATAGCCCTGCTGTATTGTTGTTTGCATTTTTATTTGCCACCCTCCCTCCTCTATTATTGGGAGTCCCCTGGGAGGAATCCATTGGACGCGCAACTGTATTCCTTGTTGCAGCGGCGCCTTGTGCCCTCGTTATTTCCATCCCCATCACACTGGTAGCCTCATTAGGCACTGGCGCACGCCAAGGTGTGCTAATTAAAGGGGGAATGTATGTGGAAGAACTGGCAAAGATTGAAGTAGTTGCCATGGATAAAACAGGAACGATTACGAAAGGCGAGCCACAGGTAACAGATTTCATCTCAATAAACAACAACTCTCTAAAAGAAAAACAAATGATCGCATTAGCGGCAGGGATTGAGGGTCGCAGTGAACATCCCCTGGCGCGAGCTATAGTGCAATATGCTACAACACAAAAGATTAATCCGGCTGAAATCAATAGTTTCCGCGCTCTTTCCGGTGCAGGAGCACAGGCGGTGTGGGATGGAGAAGCGGTCTACATCGGCAGTCCCACATTATTTAAAGAACAGTTGGGGGTCAATTTAGAAACGTTGACATCAACAATCGAGCAATTACAAGTTGAAGGGAAAACGGTAGTGGTATTGGGTGATAAAACGGCCGTTTACAGCCTCATCGCTATACGGGATAACATTCGGGAAAACGGCCGTGAAGCCATCGAAAATCTGCACAAAGCCGGTATCAAGAAAGTGGTAATGCTGACTGGCGACAACGCTCGCACCGCTCAAGCCATTGCCCAGGAAGCAGGTATAGACGAATATTACGCGGACTTGAAACCGGAAGATAAGGTAACAAAAGTACGTGAACTTGCGGAGAAATACGGTCATGTCGCTATGGTTGGCGATGGTGTCAATGACGCCCCGGCCCTGGCTGAAGCCACAGTCGGTATCGCTATGGGCGCGGCCGGAACCGATGTGGCGTTGGAAACGGCCGACGTAGCCCTGATGGCTGATGATCTAGACAAATTAGTCTACGCTCTGAATCTAGCCAAACGTAATCAAAAGGTCGTAGGGCAAAACCTGGTTTTATCCATCATTGTCATTAGTGTTTTATCGCTTGGGGCAATAATGGGTGTTTTAACGCTGCCAATGGCTGTATTGGGCCATGAAATCAGCGAGTTTATCGTCATTGGCAGCGGCCTACGCATGTTAAAAGCATAAATCAACTGCATACGGATTACATTTGTCCTCCATCAAATCTCCACCACTCCTTGGTAAGCTTTATGGCACAAATCAAAACTCAACGCCATCAATATCGGCTAAACCAGGAGTATAAAAATGAAATTGAGAAATCGGTTGCGTATCAAATCTCTTTTGGTCCTGTTATTGGTAGTTTTTAGCTTGGTTGCCTGCACTAGCAATGAATCAGACGCAGACGATAAGACATTAACTGATGAATCTCTCACACTATCAACGACG
>JACSSI010001062.1 GCA_014879345.1 Anaerolineae bacterium
ATGGTGTATGAACCGGAGTATCTGCGCTTTTTCCAGGCTCGGTTTGAACGAATTTAGCGAAGCACAGACCTCCGAGGTTTTTGAAACCTCGGAGGTCTACCCAAGGCGGGATCCTCTTCTCAACTCCCGCCTTTTAGTTTCTCCTCCTATGAAAATCCCCGATCTGTTTACCAGATCGGGGATTTTTGCTTTCTATTGAACACCCATTGTGTCACGTTCAGTATTTTCAACATTAATGCCGCAAACATAAACGGAATCCAATATTCGGTGTCTTACTATCTGCAAACGAATAACCACGAGTTGAACAATAGAATATATAACCAGCAACGCTATAAGCAAGGCTATAAGATTGATAAGAAGATCCTCCACGAAACATGCCTGTTAATTCATTTGCATTACCAATCCAGTCTACAGCGTCACCAGAAGGGTATGGTGCACCAAAATCGTAACACCATTCAAATACATTCCCCAGCATATCATGTAGTCCCCATGCGTTTGGCTCTTTTTCACCTACTGGATGAATGTGACCTAAACTATTTTCATAAGACCACGCAATATCCGATAAGTTGGAAACATCATCCCCGTTATAGAACTTTGTTGTCGTTCCTGCTCGGCAAGCAAACTCCCATTGCATCTCTGTTGGTAAACTAAATCTATAACCACTGGGAAGTTGAGCTTCGAAGAGGTTGTTTAAAGTGGTACAAAATGAAAGAGCCTCCTCTCTGTTTATATTAACCACAGGAAGGTCTTGAAGTTGTTTGTTTTGGCTTTGGTCAATCCCCATAACGATGTCCCATTGCTCTTGTGTTACAAGAAATTTACCTAACCAATATCCCTGGCTAATGGTCGCTTTGAAAGGTTTCTCGTATCCATGTACATAATCGCTCTTATCACCAGAACTACCCATCAAAAAAGAACCCGGGTTAATCCAGACCAATGTTAACGGCTTAAATTTTGGGATCAATTTTTTCAAAGGCACCGAGAATGAAACATCTTTTTGCCACATTACAAAATATCTCCATTAGCATGATTACCAGGAATTATTCTTTTGCACTTGTGAAAAATGCTGGGGACATTGACGCCAAAGATATTCACCTCACTCTGGATACGCCTCCAGCGTAGCGCGTATTGCGCCCAAAACTGTGCCATCTGCTTCTCCAGCGCCAGGGAAAAACCATTCATCGGGATCGTAACTCTCAGAACTATACTTGTAGATAGCAAACTCCCAACTTTCCATGTCGCCCATCCATTTCAAACGGCACATCGCACTAGGCTGACCGCGAAAATCGCCACGATCCAGGTAGAGAAAAGAGCCTCTAAATCTGGCACGGTAGGCACCATATCTCAAGTACGCCTCTGGATTTGATGACTGGTTGCCACCCAATTGCCTGAAGAAAGATAAAACTAAACCAGGTTTCTTCGGTTCTACTAGTGGCACGTAATCCTCATTATATTTCTCAACAATTGCCACTACTTGTTCACGTACTTCGTCTGAAATCGCCTTTTTTCTAGCCATATTTATATCTAACCTCTAAGTCCTCGAGCAACATTACAGATGAAATTATAGCGCATGTTTGCCTCACACAATACATCGTAGGGGCCAGGCAATTGGGTAAAACACAGGCCATGCAGAACCATTTTTTCTCCAATTGCCTTGCCCGTTTGGTCATCGGGTTATTGCATGGAAGCGTGGTAGGGTCTGTCGCAAAAGAAGGTGGGGATTTTATAGGCCATAAGCGCGGGCGACGCGATGGGTGAAGTTGTATTACGTTTTGCAGATGTGATGCCCCATCGCGTAGCCCCTACGGTGGGGTACAGATTAAAAATTACTTTCCAAATCGTTGTCACCTAGTCAAGATGAGGCACAATAGATGGATGACAAAACCAACGCCTGCCCAATTAAAACAACATCTCGGCGT
>JACSSI010000085.1 GCA_014879345.1 Anaerolineae bacterium
CCCTGGCGCTGCGGCCGCTGCTGCTCGGCGGCGATGATGGAATAGGCATCGTACCACTGCCAGGCAATTAAACCATGTTCTTTTAGGGCTTCTTTAAACGCGGTCTCGTCTACATTTTCGTTGGTCTTTAGCCAGACGGCATAGGGATATTGACCGCCTGTCATCGTGAACAACATGTCGAGGTTGCCTACAAACAAGGGGCCATCTTCTTCTGGATACCAGGTGGGGAAATAGTCGAGTGTTCCCACAATTTGGGTGTCTAGTTCAGCACTGCCATCCGTGGTATTGACATCTAGCCGGAACAAATCTCCGACACGCAATCCTTTTTCTTGCAAGAACTCGCTGGAAACTAAAATGGCTTCAGGCGAGGAGGCGAGGCTGTTGAGCAAGGTATTGAGTTGGGGATCTGCAAAATCCCAGCGCCAGAAACTTGTGTCGCTGAACTCGCCGCGATCAATGCCATAAAAGACACCGTTTGTTTTGTCACCGCCCACCTGGGCTGAGGCTGAATATTGTCCGACGCGGGTGGCTGATTCGACGCCCGGCAATTCCAGGTATTCCGACATGGGCAAGTAGATGGCGCGGCTGCGTCCTTCCGGCTCTTCTGCGCCGGGCAGACCAGCAAATGATAAGTTGCTGCTGCTGCCAAACTCGCGGCCTGCGCCCACCAGGTTGATGTCGGAGCCGATTTGATAGAGGGCGTCGTCGTAAAGCTGCAAATCAACTGTATAGGCCAATGAAGCGGTAAATGCCGCCAGACTCACCGTCAACACGAGCAAGATGAGGGGCATGGCGTAGGTGCGCGGGGTACGTGCCAGTTCACGCCCTGCCAACAGTAAGCCGACGCTGTTGGTTTTGGTAAGAATCCAGCTAACGGCTTCCATCAACCAGGGAAAGATGCGGATGAACAGCAACGTTAAGGAGAAGATGGCCAGGGTGGGCAGTACAAATAAAAGGGGATTTGAGAAGGGATCCTCTTGCACTTCACCCACCGCGATGAGCTGCCCTTGTTGTTGCAGCAGGTAAAAGCCGTAAATTGATAAAGCCAGCAGAATGAAATCCATCCAGGCACGCTGCCACCAGGGTTTTTTGAAGGCACGGGCCTGTTCTTGTTTGTAGGTGATGATGGTGTCTCTGGAGGCGGAAAGGGTGGGTACGATTTGGGCGAACAGTGCCAGGGCAATGGCAAATAAGCCAGCGCGAAGGGCGGTTTTGTTCATGTTGATTGCCAGCAGATTTTCGCCGCTGAAATCGAGGAAACTGCGTGTTTTGCCCATAAACGCGGCGATGCCAATGGAAACGGCCGTTCCCAGAGCCAGCGCCACGATACCCAAAACCAATCCTTCAACCAGAGCAAAAGCCACAATCTGCCAGGGCGTAGCACCACGGCTGCGCATGACAGCAATTTCATTGCGCCGCTGATCTACCGCCAGCCCCACAATCAGCACGATAAAGGCTAAAACCAGGCCAACGATGGGAATATTAAACGCCGTCATCAAAACGCGCAGATCTTCAGCAGATTGGCGGTAGGCACGCAGACTGTTTACGGGTGTCATGGTCGTAGAAATGTTGGGCAGCAAATTGGTTATGCGCCGTTCGACGTGGGTTGCGTTGCTGATGAGTCCGGGAACATCCTCTGTGGTGACGCCATCACCGTCGAGAATAAAATACCAGACGGCTCGATTCAATTCACCCGTAATTTGTGGTGCCAACCAATCACTAATCGTCTCTTGTGTCACCATCATGGTATCGTCAAAAGCGAGGGGGTCGAAGAACCAGTAAGTTGATTCTTCGTCGATGGGTTGCCAGATGCCGCTGATGATGACGGGAATTTCTAATAGAGGGCTTGCTGTACCATTGAGGAAATCGTAGGCGATGAAGGTTTCGCCGGCTTGTAAGCCGTATTCCTCAGCGGCTCTTGCGGTGATCAATACTTCGACAACGCCTGCGTCGGTTACGCCGGTGGGCATTCGCCCTTCAATAATATTAATGTTGTCTTCAAAATCAGTGGCAGCGCCGAATACGAAAATGTCTAAGGCGGAGTCGTCTTCATAGGTAGTTGTGCCGGTGGGAAACAGCTTATATCGTTCTGTTTCGAAATAGTTGATAGTTTGCTCTATCGGTAAGCCAAGCGTACGACCGCCGCTGCCTGTGAGGTAATTGTGGACCTCGCGGCTTTCTTCCCATTCGATGGGGTCATACCAGGAGCCTATGTAGTCATACAAATAGGAGAAGGGGGGGCGATTGCGTTTGTTGGCATCTTGCTCCAGCCGTGTTTGCAGGATGTCCAGGTAGACTGCATCCGCGTAAAGCGGCACAGCCATGATGAGAGCAACTGCTGCCATAATGCCCAGGATAACGGCCGTTGTCAGCCCTTTTTGCGCCCACAATCGTTTGAAGGTGATGGTGAAGACGGAACGGATGCGGTAGAGAATGGTCATGAGTTCTTGACTTTGGGAAACAATTTACTGCCCAATGATGGTTTGCCCTTCTTCAAGACCGCTGATGATTTCTAAACGGCCGTTGCCCTGAATGCCAAGTTCCACATCAACCCGTTCCTGAATATCGCCATCTTGCACGACCACAAATTTGCGGCCGTTAAAATCTCGAATGGCAGAAGGAGGCAAGAAAAGCACATCATCCTTCTCCGTGATGACCACAATAATATCCACGCGGTCACCTGAATTAAAAGCCGCAGCGTCCTCCAGGTTATCAAAACTGAAACGGGTGCGTGAATCCTCTTCACCTGCCTCTGTGCCGCCACCGCCGGAGCCATACGGATAGGGCAGTTGGCGAATCGTGCCAGTTACCGCTTCACCAGGGCGGTTGGCTGGCATAATCAGCACCGGCATATCCTCAGAAAGCTCTTCTAACGAATTTTCGCGTACATTGGCGCTCACCTCAAGCTGCTCCATATCGGCGATGGAGCCAATCTGGGAGAAGGCTGAGACGGCATAGCCTGGCGATAAATTAAAGGAAAGCAGTTGACCTGAAAATGGTGCAGTCAGCACGGCATCGGCTAATAATTTCTCCAACTCAGAAACACGTAAAGCGGCTTGTTCCACATCTGCTTGCAAAGCGGGGTCAATATCAGTGTTCAGTTCATCTAAATCTAACTGTGCCAGTTCCAACTGCAAAGCCAGGCGATCAATGCCAAATTGATCGTTTTCTGAAGGGGTAGCGCCTGCCTGGGCGATGGCTTGATCCAGATTTAGCTGGGCAATAGCTGCCCGAATTTCTGCCCGGCGACGCTCACGTTGGCGCTGTGCCTGCGTCGTTTCCAGGCGGGCCTGGGCGATGGTGAACGCTTGTTGAGCCAGGAGAAGTGCTTCTTCGGTATCTTCGGTATTGAGCGTGGCTAAAACTTCACCCGCTTCTACTTCATCTTCTCGCTTTACCAACACCTCGGCCACGACGCCATCAATGGGGAAGGCGAGCGGCTCTTCGATAACAGGGCTGGTGCGTCCGGCGAAGGTGGCATCGTAGATGACTTCGCCTCGTTCGACGGTGTAGGTGGTTCTGGCTGAGGGAACGGCCGTTGGCACTAACGTTGGTTCTGCGCTGCTGCTGATAGGTGATTGCCGTGCCGGTTGGGAACCACAGGCTGCCAAAAGCACAGCGAGTGAGACAAGTGTAAATAAGATGAGTTGTTGTGATTTTTTCATGAGTTTTTCGTGTAGCTCAGTCGGGAGATTGTTGATTAATGCCAAATGTGTCTGGAAGCTTGATGACACGCTCTTGCTCAAAATGAATACCGATAATAAGTTGGATAATGTACAAGTTTAAAATGGGTCTTAATTTTGCGAGCAGAAGTATACAAGATTCACTGATGATTACCATTTACTGTGGAAATTACGTCTATTATATCGAATTATATCAAACCTGAAATCGTTTTCAAGAAAACATCAAAGTATTCCCATTATATACGAAATCGTTTTCATTCTTGCGCTGTGCAGACGCCGGTTTACTCGAGAGAATCTGAGGAGTTATGGTGGGAAAATCTAGTTCGCCACCCTTCAAATTCTTTGAGCCAATGCTGTTGATTCGTTTTTGGAGAACCCGTATACTTAATTTTTGTCCTCATTGTTCATTGCGTAGTAACCTATTCCTGTATTTGTTGGCAAAAGTAAAGGGTTTTCAGTGATAGCATGAAAAGTGAAGTAATCCCTTATTTGATTCCCTATTTCATATCCGCATTCATTTCGTTGGGTGTTGCTTTTTATGCGTGGCAGCGGCGACAGGTGAAGGGAACACGGCCGTTTCTATGGTTGGTATTGAGTCAGGCGTTGTGGACGTTTTGTTATGCGTTTGAGCTGGCGAACCCGACTCTGAAAGGGAAAGTGTTTTGGGATGATGTACAGTTTGTGGCCTCTTTGATGTGGCCGTTGATGTACTTGCTATTTATTTACGAGTTTAGTGGTCTCCATTGGCGTCGTCCCCATCTGGTTTGGTCTGTTCTTGCTACCCCACTGTTTTGTTTCTTGCTGCTTTTATTGACGGACAACAGGCATCATCTTGTCCGCCAGGAAGCGTTTCTTATCCCTGGTGGGCTGATTGATGTGTTGTATTATGAGTTCACGGTTGCGGTTATGCTGATAGCCGTTTATGTATATGGTCTCATATTTGCAGGTATCTATATTCTGATAAAAAGTTTTGCCCATGCACAAAGGCTATATCGCAAACAGATAGCCCTTGTGCTCATAGGGACGATGTTTCCAATTATGGGAACATTGCTGACATTATTTGGTGTAACAATCGCCGCGCAGCGAGATACAACACCGTTAACTTTTGCCATCAGCAACGTCATCATTGCCTGGGCGTTATACCGGTATGGTCTCTTTGATATTGTGCCGATAGCCCGCGAAAAAGTAGTTGAGAATATGAGTGACCTGGTATTCGTACTAGATTCGCGAAATCGTGTTGTAGATATTAACCCAGCGGCACAGGCGGTTTTGGGGGTAAAAAATGGTGATGTGATCGGACAATCTGCGGGTGATATCCTGCCGGATTGGCAATATTTACTCCCCTTATTAGAGACTGAGCAGGAGAATCTTTCTGAAGTTGAGGTAATTTATAAGGGAGAACCATATTTTCTGGCACTTAAGATTACGCCTTTGTATGGAGATAATGAGACGTTAAACGGCCGTTTAATTGTCGCCCGTGATATAACCAGCATGAAACAAGCAGAGCAAAAGCTGCAAGAACACGCCGCCCAATTGGAAGATGCCAATGTGGAATTGTTAGCGCTAGGCGAAGTGAAAGATGAATTTGTAGCCAATGTTTCCCACGAGCTACGGACGCCGTTGGCAAATTTGAAGCTATATCATGATTTACTCCTGAGAAACCCAACACGTATGGCAGCCTACACAGAAATCTTACAGCGGGAAACGCAACGGTTGGAACTTATCATCGAAGATTTGTTGACCTTATCCCGTTTAGATCGAAAAGATGAAGCCATTCAAACCGAGGCAACAGATATTAATATGCTGGTGCAAACCCTGGTTCAAGATCGGCAGCGGCTAGCAGAACAGGAAGGGGTTAATTTGCAATTTCAGGTACAAACTTCATTGCCCTTAGCCATGATAGATGCGTCTATGATTACCCAGGCATTGAGTATCCTGCTAACCAATGCTGTGAATTACACACCCGCTGGCGGTGAAATTCTTGTTTATACACAGATGAAACAAGCACCAACCCAAACCTGGGTTGGCTTCTGTGTCCAGGACACAGGATATGGAATTGCCGCAGACGAGCAGACCCGGTTATTTACCCGTTTTTTCCGTGGTGAAGCCAGCAGGCAGGCTGGGCGTGCAGGAACTGGTTTAGGTCTGGCAATTGCTAAAGAGATTGTGGATCAACACAATGGTGAAATAGAACTACATTCTAGCGGTGTGCCTGGAGAGGGAACGGCCGTTTCCATTTGGCTGCCACTGTTTATATCCTTTAACGGAACAGCATAGCCTTCGACAAGATGTTAACACATTCTGAGCAGTAGAATTTCGCTAGTTGACAAAGTGCAAGCTCCGCTATACAGTTATCTTCAGTTTTTAAGAGATTCAAGCAATTGTTAGTTCTGACCAGAGTAAATCAAAGCGCTGTCCGGACATTAAAACGGGCAGCGCTTTTTCTTAACAAAAATTGGAACAACAGACGGCGCTGAATCAGAAATATAGTTTTAGAAAACATAAGGAGTTTTCAACAATGAGTCAACGTGTAACTGGTACAGTCAAGTGGTTTAATGATCAAAAAGGATATGGTTTCCTTTCTCAAGAAGGTGGCAGTGATGTATTTGTGCACCATTCCGCTATCGAGTCTCAAGGATTCCGCAGCTTGGCTGAAGGTGATCGTGTAGAATTTTCCATCGAAGCTGGCCCTAAAGGCCCTTCCGCTGCTGACGTCCGCAAGATTTAAGCATTTTAGAAGTTAAACTAATGAAAGAGGTCAGTTGCAAAACTGGCCTCTTTTTTTGTATATGGGTAGGACAATTACCAAAATTGAAATATTAATGGCAATCTTATGTTTATGTGTTACTATCCTTTTCGTACTGAAAAAGATGTGCCACTTGCTGTAAGAATTAAGTTACCCCGTTTGACTCAGATTCCCACCAGTTATTGAACACTTCAAAAGGTTAATTCAGCATTGATAGGTTATTCATAACGGCTTGAGCCGTTAAACCGCTGAAGCGGTTACACCAAACCTACTAGGCTGGTTATTAACATATAACTATGATTATTTCATGTCTCTGAATAGTTAGAGGCATTTCAATGACGTCTGGAAAAGACGTGCGTATAAAGGATACGAAAAAACAGAACAACACTATGAGTAAAAATTTGAAAATAATTCCCTTGGGCGGTCTGGGGGAAATCGGTAAAAACATGACACTGCTAGAATACGGCCGCAACCAAATTATCATCGACTGTGGGGTAATGTTCCCTGAAAGCGATATGTATGGCATAGACCTGGTACTCCCCGACTTTGACTATGTGGTAGAGAACCAGGAAACATTACGCGGCATTGTGCTCACACATGGGCACATGGATCATATTGGCGGTTTGCCCTATCTCTTAAAACGGGTCAACGCCCCAATTTATGGTACGGCACTAACGGTAGGCATGGTTGACCGGATGCTGGAAGAAGCACAATTACAGAATCGCACAACGTTGAATGTGATTGATGACACACAAACGCTGCATCTGGGGCCATTTCGGATTAGTCCGTTTGCTGTGGCGCACTCCATTCCAGCGGCAGTTGGCTTGGTGATTGATACGCCAGTCGGCACCATTGTGCATACAGGTGATTATAAATTAGACGAGACCCCAACCGGTGGTCGCACGACTGATTTCAAACGATTGAAAGAATTGACACCCAACGGCGTCTTAGCCATGATGGGTGACAGTACCAATGCGGATCGCCCTGGCCGTACACCAACGGAACAGTTGGTGGCAGATACATTGGATGAACTCTTTGCTGAGGCCACTGACAGCCGCATTATTATTGCTACGTTCTCCTCGGTACTGGCACGTTTGCAGGAAATTATGCGCCTGGCCGATAAATATGGGCGTAAAGTAGCCCTTACTGGACGCAGTTTGCAGCAAAATGTGGAACTGGCAAGTGAGCTTGGCTATCTGAAAATTCCCAAAAATCTGATCGTAGACATTGAAACGAATGTGCCAAATGATAAGCTGGTTATTTTGTCTACTGGCTCTCAGGGAGAACCCCGTTCTGCCTTAAACCGCATGGCGAAAGGCGAACACCGGCAAGTTGAGGTGCATGATGGGGATACCATCATCATCTCTGGCGGTACGATTCCTGGCAATGAGGAAGATGTGGGGCGCATGTTGAACAATTTGTTTGCTCGCGGCGCGAATGTCATTTATGGGCCTCTGGCGACGGTGCATGTGTCCGGGCATGGCAGCCGGGAAGATATGCGGATTATGTTGGAGAAGGTGTCTCCCCGTTTCTTGATTCCGGTGCATGGTGAAATGCGTCATCAGCATCTCCATGCGCGGCTGGCTCAAGACAATGGTATGGCTGGTGAGGATGTGTTTATTCTCAGTAATGGAGATTCCTGGATTACGGATGGCGAGACAGCCTGGCTAACAGGGTCGATTTCGGCTGAAGATGTGTATGTTGATGGCTCTCTTGTGGGAGAAATTGGCGAACGTGTGATGCGGGATCGGGAACGTTTATCGCAAGATGGGTTTGTGGTGGCGTATGTGCCAGTCAATAAGAAGAATAAATTGGTGGGTGAACCTCGTATTATCAGTCGAGGCTTCTTGCAAATGGATTCTTCTAGTGAGTTGATGGATGCAGCACAGGTTGAATTGAAGCGAGCTTTGAAGCGTAACGGCCGTTTCCCTGATGATACCGTGCGTGAAACCTTACAAAACTTCTTTTTCAATAAAACAAAATCCAGACCTGTTGTGTTACCCAATATTGTGCGTGTGTAAAGCTGAGAAGGTGTTGCGACCTTGCTGTTTGGTGGGTCGTGACGCCTTTATTTTTCTTCTCGAAGACGCTGGGCCAAATCTCGAAGTTGTGAATAACTTATTGGTTTGACAAGGATGAGGTCTGCAATTTCCCGGTAGGCTTGGGCTTTGATGTGGCTGCCTGTGGTGATGATGATTTTTACATTTGCCAGCCTTTTATCCGTTTTCAAAAGGTCCAATACTTCTGATCCCGTGATATTGGGCAAATTCAGGTCTAATACAACGAGTGATGGCTCAACTTCAACGAGACGAGCAAGGGCGGGGCCGCCATCATAAAAAATTTCTGGACGGAATCCCGCATCGGCTAAGGCTTCAGCGAAAACAAGTGCGAGATCTTTTTCATCTTCAATAACGATTGCGAGTTGATTTTCCATTGCATACCTTTTTGGTCATTTGCCAATCAATGGATTCATTCTACATCAAGGTGAGAAATGCGAACAGACTAAAAGAGCCTGATTCCCAAGTAAGGGAATCAGGCTCTTTTAATTTTATGGTTGTGTATGGTGAAGTAACGTGGAAAGTTTGCAGCCAACCGTAACAATCAAATCTGCGGTTTGCCTATTTGGATAATGCTTGGGCTACCCGTTCGAGACGGGATGCAGCATCTTCGGCGACTTCGGTGAGGGCAGGATTATCGACCACGCTCATCATCATGTATGGATTGATGAGGTTTACCAGAATCTTACCGTTGTCTTCTTCGGAAACTGTGACATTGCAAGGCAATAAAAGCCCTACTTCTGGAGCGGTTGATAAAGCTTTGTAAGCAAGGGGAGGATTGCAGGCTCCTAAAATTTTGTAGTTGCGAAAGTCAATGTCCAGCTTTTTCTTCATGGTCGCTTTGACATCGATCTCTGTCAGCACGCCAAACCCTTCTGTTTTTAACGCTTCAGTGACTTGTTCCAGCGCTGTTTCATAATTTGTGTCTAAATAAACTTTCATGCCGAGTTCTTGGCTCATGGTGTTCTCCTTATTTCAAGTGGGTATGTTTCAACTTGTACGCCTCTGCCTTCGACAGGCTCAGGCGACGGCTTGTTTCCGATTTGCCTTCGACAGGCTCAGGCGACGGCTTGTTTCTGATTTTAAGGAAACAACTATCCCTTTTTATTTTTTACAAGATGTTGATCAGGTAGCAATTGTAGCCAGAAGGCGTCATTTATTAAACTGAAAAACGGCCGTTTCCCATTTATTCTTACCAGATCATTACAGTAGGGTAATCAAGCCGAGCGTGCCATCTACGCGGATTTTTTGGCCTGTTTGGATGAGCGTGGTGGCGTTATTGATGCCGACAACAGCCGGAATGCCATATTCACGAGCCACGACAGAGCCGTGTGTCATCAAACCGCCAACTTCGGTGATGAGGCCGCCAGCCGCCAGGAACAGTGGTGTCCAGGCAGGATCCGTGCCGGGGCAGACGAGGATTTCGCCCGGTTGCAGTTGGCTGTCATGCGGATTGAAGACAATGTGGGCAATGCCTTCGACGACGCCGGGTGAGACGGGGCTGCCCACCAATGTGCCATCTTCGGCAACGGCCGTTTTCTTACCCGTTCCCTCATAAAACACCCGGCCATCACTCATTAGCACCCGGGGAATAAGGCGTCGTTCTTTTTCTTTTGCTTCGATTTCTTTGCGTGTAGCGATTAGCGACAGCCAATCTCGCGTTTCACCAAAAGCTAAGGCGTAAAGTTCGTCCATCTTCAAATAAAAGAGATCTTCTGGCTGTTGAATGATGCCTTGCTCTACAAATTCTTGACCACTTTCAAGCAGCCCCTGCCGCACGATACCGAAGATGCGGATGACGGTGAATTTTGGGGTTTCGCGCCCACCAGCCAGGGCTCTCAGGCGATAGACGACGGGCGGCACAAGCTTTGCTTTAACGGCTCCAAATTTCGTGGCACGAACGGCCGTTTGGAACGGTTTAATGGCGGCTTTTGCTTCAGCGGCTCCCCGGGCAAAGACGGCATCTGGTGCCATGTCTGGATTGTCGATTTGCAGATAACTTTGCAGCACTTGCATGATATGGACTGGATTTTCGCGCCAGCGCGGTTGGCCGATGTCGATTTCTGCCAGCCCTCTCATGCCGTACTCTGCCATAAACTGGGAAACGGCCGTTTGCGCCACTGCTGGTAATTCAGCCGCCAAATAAGCACGAGAAAGCGCATTGCCATCAAGTGCTTTAAAAATGATTGCGGATGGTTCATCAGCTTGAATCATTTGTGACGTTTGCCAGAGCGCGAGATCCATTTCCGTGGTGACATTATGGGGTAAACCTCTAGTAAAGATGAGCGGATCCGGGGCGTCTGGTGGTAATTTTGCTGACCATTTTTTGAGCAGTGCTAAAGATGCCATGCCACCAGCTATGGTCGGTAGTAGACGAGGAAATATGAATGGAAAGGCATTGGGGACACTGCCTTCCGTGCCAAAAAAGAAATCAAGCCGTTCTAAAAATGTGGATAAGGTTTTAGATTGATTTTGAAGGTCTTCTAGATAGGTATCAATCTCTTGCTGATAATGATCACGGAAAGCATCAGGTTGGCGCATCACGCGGAAGATGCGAGCCAGAACAGGGCGCATGAAAAAGCCGATACCCTGGAAGGTGTGCAACTTGAACCAATCTGGGTCTGGTTTGATGCGTGGATCATGCCACGTGGCTTCAAAGACCTGATATGCTTCGGCATCAATCATGGGGAAAGCTGCCTGAATGATTTTGCGCCCAATTGGATGCCGAATGACTGCTGTAAAGTTAATCCACAACCGCTCTGTAGATGACCAGGCTAAGCGTTGGGTGTGCAAATCTATATCGGCCATGTTGAACAGACGTCCGGCGCGTGTCAGTAGCGTGCGTAATGTGTCTTGCCCTAGTGGCGTAATCGGCCCCATGACGCCCTGCACCGAGGCAAAGGAGAACATCACTTGCAGTTCGCCGGTTTCTGCGGCTGTGACGAGTGCTCTTTCA
>JACSSI010001063.1 GCA_014879345.1 Anaerolineae bacterium
GTGACCAACGCCGCCGCCATGCAAGCGGCATTGGCTGGCGCGGCACAGCGTCTCGGCGCTATCACTGGCATCATTCACGGCGCGGGAGTGCTCTCCGACAAGCTCATCGAAAAGAAAACGGAAGATGATTTCAACGCCGTTTACAGCACCAAAGTGGACGGTTTGAACGCACTGTTGCAGGCGGTTCCGGCAGAGCAATTGCAACATTTGGTGCTGTTTTCCTCGGCGGCTGGCTTCTACGGCAACGTGGGGCAGTCCGACTACGCCGTCGCCAACGACATCCTCAACAAGACCGCCCATCTCGTCAAGCAGCAGCATCCAGGCTGCCACGTGGTCGCCATTGATTGGGGGCCGTGGGATGGCGGCATGGTGACGCCTGCGCTCAAGCAGATGTTTGCCGAACGCAACATCCACGTCATCCCGATTGAGGTGGGCGCCTGGATATTGGCAAACGAACTCAGCGCGGCCAACCACGCCGTTTGCCAGACAGTTGTCGGCGGGGCGCTGGCTTTCCCCGACGAAGAAGTTGGCGGCGAGTTACAAACACACTACATCCACCGCTTTTTGAGCGAAGCAGCCAATCCGTTCTTGCAAGACCATGTGATCGGTGGCAATGCCGTTTTGCCGACGGTGTGTGCTATCGCCTGGATGGGCAGTGTGTGTGAGCAGTTGTATCCCGGCTACACCATGGCCAGCTGTGACAATTATCAGGTGCTCAAAGGCATCGTCTTTGACGAAACGCATCCAGAAGCCAAAGAATACGTCTTGCAACTGGAAGAAACGGCAAAAGCCAACGGCATCATCAGCTTCAAAGCGCTGGTTTCCAGCCAAAGTGAAGACGGCAAACCCCGTTTCCATTACCGCTCAGAAATCACCCTGCAAGCCAATTTGCCGGAAGCGCCTGTTTACGACGATTTCAATCCAAACGTGGTCAATCCCATCAGCAAGGACGACTTGTATCAGAACGGCACACTGTTCCACGGCCCCGATTTTCAGGGCGTAGTGCAAGTGCTCAACATCAGCGAGCAAAAGGTGACGATGCGTTGTGAACTGCCTGCCCTCTCCGACATGGAGCAAGGTCAATTCCAGGTGCAGAGCTTCAACCCGTTCATCGCGGATGGTCAGTTCCAGAGCATGGTTATCTGGGCGCGGCATTTCCATGATGCGGGCAGTTTGCCCTTGCACACGGAGCGTGGCGAACAGTTCCGCCCGATTCCGTTTGGCATCACCACGTATGTGACGATGGAAGTGAAAGAGAGTTCAGACAGTAAGCTGGTGGCTGATATATTGACGCATGATGAAAACGGCCGTTTATACGCCCGCGTTCTAGGTGCACAAGTAACCATCAGCAAGCAGTTGAACCATTTGTTTGTACCGGCAGGATAAGCCTTGTGATCAACTAGTTTCTTTGTTAAACTGTGAATAAGTACGAATTTCTGATTTTCTTACTTTCCGAAAAAGGAACAACATAATGCTAAATGACATGACAACTGGTTCTCAACCATTCACAGTGCAAATACGGTCACGCGGGCAAATGACCATCCCACGTAAACTGCGGGATGCCCTGTCCCTTGAAGATGGCGACACCTTGACCCTCTTCCAAATAGGCGATGCCGTTGTGTTGGCTTCTCAGCCGCCACGAACCTATGAATTGGCAGACAAAATCGCCGATTTGATGGAAAGTGAAGGGATCACGTTAGCAGATTTGCTGGCAGATTTACCCAAAATACGGGAAGACATCTACAAAGAGCGACAAGCAGGTTCATGATTCCCACCGTATTTGTGGATGCCAATATCTTAATTGCGGGCAGTGCTTCACGCACTGGCGCCAGTCGTGTCGTTTTAGCCTTGGCTGAATTTGGCATGATCCAACTTATCGTCTCACGGCAAGTTTTAGACGAAACAGAACGAAATATC
>JACSSI010001064.1 GCA_014879345.1 Anaerolineae bacterium
TTCTACGATTCTACCCGCGCTGAGTACGATCCATCCGTAGCGGCAGTCGAGCCTTGGGCGCCAGGAATTTCCAACCTGGAAATGAATTTATACGCACCTGTTACGTGTGGCACTAATCCTGGCACTGCTTGTTCTAATGACGGCCGTTATGAATTAGCCGCTGATGGTTCCTATGCCCGAGGTGTGCTGCTCAACACGCTTCTGACAGAAAGCTGGGAACGCCCCACTGGCTGCCAGGCATACGATGTCGATGGCAATCCGGTTGACCATTGGCTCATCCCCGATGCAGCAGACAACAAAGATTGCCTGGAACCGATGTCTATGGGCACCCAAATTCAAAATGGCTTTGCCTCCGTCGATGGCAACTACGGCTTTGCCGCCAGTTGCGTGGATACGGCTGGTTTGGCGATCACAGACCCTGACGGCGACCATGATGCAGACGATACACCCAACCGCTACGATCCCGACCTTTTGCTTGATGAAGAAGCAGGTCAATGTTCAGAGCAGCTAAACATTGGGGATTATTTAGTGGAAGTGGTGATACCTGAAGACCCCATTTTAGGACGGCCGTTATACCAGGTTGAGGCAGAAGAAACCCTAAACGTCTTCGATGGCAATGAATACGTGCCACAGCCGAACCAGGTTGAAGCCAATCCGCCAGACTTCCCCGTCTGTGCTGGCGCACTGCACACAGTCGATGTGGCTGAATCAGGAACAGATGGCTATCCGGAAACTGTCCTGCCCGGCGGCGTTACCATTCCGGCTTCTACGCCAGTAGACAATCCGAACTTTGCGGCTGAAGGCGGCAGCATTTTTGAAGGTGTGGCGCGTCATTACTGTGAAACAAAACTGGTATCGGTGGTAAACGGCCGTTCCGTAGCCCCAGCCTTTACCTTCTTCACCAATGTCCCGCTGCCCGGCCGGTGGTGGGGCCTCATCCTCGATGACCTGACCCTCTCCACCGACCCACGTGAATGGACATTCGGCGAGAAAGCAGGCATTCCCAATGCCCCCATTGGCGTCTACGACTACACCAACCGGCTGGTAACAACCATCCTGTCCGATCCGAATGGTTTATTTGAAGCACTCCTGCCTTCCACCACAACCTTCAATGCGCCATCGCCATCAGGCATCTACGCCAACATGTACCGTCTCGTCGGTAACGATCCCGGTCAACCCGGGCGGCTAAATCCTGAATACAACCCGCAATACCGCACCATCTCGGCCAACTTTGAAGTCTTCCCAGGCACGGGCATTATTGCCGACCTGGCGCCTACACAAGTGGCAGTCTCCATCCAATCACCAGGCACACAATTCAACCACGTCGCCCTGTGTAAACTGGCCGATACCACTCCCGAATTCTTCGCCGTTGACAAAGTAACAACCCCACGAAATGGCTCAAATGCAGCGCGGACTATCAATTTCTTTGGTCAACATTTCGGAGATATTCAAGGCGAAGGTTACGTGGCGCTTGACGACAATCTGAACCGAAAACTTGATATTGTGAGCTGGTCAGACACACAAATCACAGCCATTGTGCCTCGACTTATGCCTCGTGGTCCTCATGACATAACCATTCGCGCGGATAATGGCGAAGATCAAGTGAATGGCATTACCTTGCATATCATTGCCGCCAATTACAATCCAACCATCTTTGAGGTGGGGCCAGGCAAAGCCTATGACCCGTTCCTGATTAACCCAGAAACCGGTTTGAACTATACCATCCAAGATGCTCTGGATGACGCAGCCCTTGAAGAAGAAGCCTTAGTCATCGTTTACAACCGGATGGACGGCCTTGATCTCAATAATCTGACACCTGAACAAGAAGCTGAGTTCCTGTGGAACCCCAAAGGCGTCTATTACGAAAATCTGGTCATCCATTCACCTGTGAAATTGCAAGGCGTTGGGCCGGGCGG
>JACSSI010001065.1 GCA_014879345.1 Anaerolineae bacterium
CGCTTTCAACCTGGATTTCTGCCCAAAGCGCCTCTTGTTCGCCGACTTGCGGGTACGCATTGAGATCAATGCAGGTGCAGCGCAGTTCCGGGTGTTCTTTGTCGATGGTTTGGGCTAAACCCCATAACGGCCGTTGTGAAATGGCAACTGGCTCTTCCCCTAAAAGCGCGTGCGCTCCTCGAGTAACAAGCCATAAACGGGGTGGCGCAGCCAGTTGGGTGATGTGGGGCAGGAGTCCCAAAATCGGTTCCACGATCTGCTTTTGCGCAGCCTGGATGGCAGCCGCATCTTGGGCGGCAGTCTGGGAGAGACCATCGCTGGCAAGATAGATGATGCCTTGGGGCGGCTGTGACCCATCCCAAATGGATGCCCAGGCAGCGGGCGACGGCGTGAGTGTATTGGCTTTGAGAAAACGAACTTTGCCGCCCGCCGCTTTGATTTCATGAATTAGCGGATTTTCAGAAGCATCTTCATGTGCGATGATGAGCCAGCCTGCTGTTGGGCTGGTTCTGCTCGCTTCGGGACGTGATTGTGGCTGCCAGTTCAATTGGACTTGCCACTCTGACCGACTGGTCAGTACCAGGGAATTGTCTAGGCGGTGAATGGTGACATCGGTGAGTGCTGCTAACAAACGGCCGTTTTCATCAAAATAGGTTATGCTGCCTTTCATCGTTTTTGCCGTTTCAGCAGGCTGGATGACGGCATGGCTGTAGAAGTGTGAGGGGAAAGGCTCGTTAACTTGATAGCGGCCAATGCCTACAGGCACGTAAGTTGCGCCATCATCGGGAAAGGCCGTGATGAGCATTTGCAAGCCGCTGTCCAGGAGCGCCGGATGGACGATGTATCGCTCGGCATCGACGATTGCCTGGGGCTGTTCAATATGCCCTAATGCCTCGTTTTCACCACGCCACAAGTGGGCAACGCCCTGGAATGACGGACCAAACTGGATGCCGCGCTGTTGAAGGTTCGCGTAATTTTCCAGGGTCGTTTGTTCCTGCGTGCATCGTTCTTTTAAGGTGGCTAAGGTGATGGGAGTGGAAACGGCCGTTTCCCCATCAGTAACTGACAATTGCCCTTCTGCGTGAAGATGCCAGGTTGCCTCATCCGGAGCAAAACTAAAGATGCGGAAGGCAGCACCTTCTTCATCGGCTTGCGAGATTACCGTCTGAATTTGACACAGGTCATCAGACAAGACGAGGCCGCGCTGAATTAACATATCGGTAACGGCCGTTGTTTTGGTAGGAAACGCCTTGTTTGCCGCGCTCAGAGCCATCTCCAAAAAGGCTGTGCTGGGCAGCAGCACTTGATTCTGGATAACGTGGTCGGCTAAGAAAGGAACTGTATCCGTGCTGACAAATGACTCGAATATCAAGTCGTTCATGACAGGCGACTGCACGCGTTGACCCAACAAGGGATGTCCGCCCGGGCTGGCAGTTGCGGGGCGCGGCTGTTTGTTTACGTCTAGCCAGTAGCGCTGACGGAAGAAGGGGTACGTGGGCAGCGGCACACAGTGATGGTGGCGAGCCTGTTCAAACCCTTGCCAGTTGATACGAATGCCTTGCGTATATAAAGTGCC
Source organism: Anaerolineae bacterium (assembly GCA_014879345.1). GTDB lineage: Bacteria > Chloroflexota > Anaerolineae > Promineifilales > Promineifilaceae. The sequence continues at coordinate 1,577 of JACSSI010001065.1, forward strand.
CAGGCTCTCCAAGATTTGCTGCCAATTATCTTTGTTTTGGCGCATGGATGGCAGCCAAAGATGGTCACCATCTGGCAAACAGCGCATACCCATGCCAGAAAGCGTGGGCGATGGCCCGATTTCCAGGAACAGTTTGTAATGTTGTGCAGCCAGCCACTGCACGGCGTCATAAAACCGTACGCTGGCGCGGACGTGGTCTCGCCAGTAAGCGGGCGTGGTGATGACCTGGTTGTCTGCTGGCAGCCCGGTGACGTCAGAGAGCAGCAGCAGTTTGGGTTTATGGTAGGTGATGGTAGCGGCTACTTGTTCAAACTCTGCCAGCATGGGGTCCATCAAGGG
>JACSSI010000086.1 GCA_014879345.1 Anaerolineae bacterium
CCAGCCAGAAAGCCTGCCTGTACCCAGTTTCACCTATTGGATGCCGCTGCCTGCCATGATTGCGGCAGTCGGTTACACCGTAAGTGATAGCTTTCGTGCGGCACAGGTTCCTTTTTGGCTGATGGCCGGATTTTTGCCCTGGATGAGCTATGGCATTGCCTGGCACCTCAAACATACGCGCTGGATGGCTAGAACGGCCGCTTTGTTCACGGCGGCAGGCGGTTACTACGCCGCCTATTGGAATCAACCGACTACATTCGTTTTGTTTGCCTGGGTGGGTGGTGGTTGTTTGTTGGCGTTGGCCTGGGCGCAAGAACGTAAAAAGTGGCATTATTGGTTGTTGGCCGGTGTCCTGGCTGGTCTCTGCCATCTGGCACGGGCGGATGGCATGTTGATGCTCGGTGTCGCTGGCATTATCTGGTTGTATGAAGTTGGGGGTTGGTGGAAAAACAGGAAAGATCAAAGATTGAAGATTGGGGAGGAGCCAATTTATCTTCAACCCTTCGACAAGCTCAGGACAAGTTCTTTAATCTTCGATGGTGTTGCTTTTGTGGGTGGTTACTTGTTGATCATGGGCGGCTGGTTTTGGCGCACGTATCAACTCATCGGCTCGCCCATGTCGACTGTGGGCACGCAAACGATATTTCTGACGACTTATAATGATATTTTTTCCTACGGCCGTTCTTTTGATTTAGCCAGTTATCTCGATTGGGGTGTGGTTAATATCCTGCGCTCAAAAGTTGAGGCGGCTTCGTTGGGCATCCAAACCTTTATTGCCGTCACTGGCTTGACCGTATTTGTATTTTTCATGGTGTGGGCCTGGATCAAATTGGGGCGGAATAAGCGGACGGGGCCGTTTTTACGGCCGTTTTCCTGGTATACCCTGGTTCTCTACGGCATCATGATATTTGTATTCACCTTCCCAGGACAACGCGGGAGTTTGCTGCATTCCTCAGCGGCACTCTGGCCCTGGTCGATGGCACTGGCTGCTGTCGGCATTGATTTTGCCGTAGACTGGATAGCTGACCGGCGACCAGCCTGGCAGCCAGAACCGGCTAAACGGCTCTTTGCCGTCGTGTTTATCATCTTGGTGTTTGTGGTAAGTTTTGCCGTTTCCATCACCCAGCCACTGCAAACGGAACAGGCTGCTATCTATCGCCAGGTGAGCGAGATGGTGCCTGCCGGTTCTGTGGTGATGACGGGTGATCCGCCCGGCCTGTATTACCATACCCGTCTGCCCGCCGTGGCGATGCCCAATGAGCCGCCCGAAATGCTGCCCATCATTGCCGCGCAGCTTGGCGTAGACTATTTGCTGTTTGATGCAGATCGCCCTCCGCCTTTGGCAGAACTGCATGAAGAAAAAGTGTCGTTGCCAGAACTGCAAAAGGTACATGATTTTGGCGATGGCTTTGTGTTGTACCAATTTGTCGGCATTGAGAATGGGGGAGGCTGATGAGGGTCTTTTTTCGTTCTAAACAGGTTTGGCTGGTCGTGGCGGCCGTTGTTTTGGTGATGGTTTTGTTTGTGGGACTGTCGGCCATGCAGGGCGGCCCTGGTTTTCCCCTGGATGACGCCTGGATTCATCAAACCTATGCGCGGAATTTTGCCAGAAACGGCCGTTTAGAATTTATTCCTGGTGTTGTTAGTGCTGGCTCTACCTCGCCGCTCTGGACATTGCTGCTGGCAGTGGGTTATGGGCTGCGTTTGCCTTATTTACTGTGGGCGTACCTGCTGGGCGGTTTGTCACTGCTCTGGCTGGCGCTTGCCAGTATGCGCCTGTGGCAGTTGCTGTGGCCGACCTGGAAAGAGAAAAGTTGGCTGCCCGGTGTTGTCACTGCGCTGTCATGGCCGTTGGTATGGGCGGCGGCCAGTGGCATGGAAACGGTGCTGTTTGCCGCTCTCGGGATGCAAATTGTCGTTATCTACGCTCAGCTTGTCCTAAAAACAGAGGCTGGAACTGCACCGTCTATCAAAAAGATAGCTGGGCTGGGTATCTTGTCTGGTTTATTGATTTTGGTGCGACCTGACGGCCTGGTGCTGCTGTTGTTGATAGCAATTGGCTTACTGTTGCTGCCTGTGTCTGTGGCGACTCGTTTGAAGATGTTACTGGTGTATGGGGTAACGGCCGTTATCCCCCTGCTGCCTTATTTTGCTTTCAACCTCTACACAAGCGGTTTCATCTGGCCCAACACCTTCTACGCCAAACAAACAGAATATCAGGTGCTTCTAGCCGAGCCGATTTGGTCTAGGGTGATTGGCTTGCTCTATTTTAGTGTAGGCGGTGCAGAACAAGGCTGGCAAGGCATCAGCGGTGTGCAGTTGTTACTCCTGCCCGGACTGCTTCTCTCCGGTTGGCTCGCCGTCAAAAATGACTGGTTGCGCAAAGGCTTGCTCTACACGCTGCCTTTGTTGTGGGCTGGGGGTCATGTGGTGTTGTATGCCTGGCGTTTGCCTGTTACTTATCAACACGGCCGTTATCTGTTTGCCGCCATCCCCATTTGGATTGTGTATGGGTTGGCTGGTTGGTTGGGGATATTTGACTGGATAGGAAACGGCCGTTTAGGACGGGTTGGCAAACAAGTAGCCGTGCTTTCCTTCAGCTTACTCTTGCTCTTCTTTACGCTGCTGGGCGCTCAAACGTACGCTACCGATGTCGCCTTCATCGAAGGTGAAATGGTAGACGTGGCTCACTGGCTGGCCGAAAACACACCGCCAGACGCCGTCATCGCTTCTCATGACATTGGCGCGATAGGCTATTTTGCAGAACGGCCGTTGCTCGATCTTGCTGGCCTCATTTCCCCAGAAGTCATCCCCTTTCTCACAGATGAAAAATCCCTGGGTAACTATCTCCTCAGTTCAAATGCAGCATACCTGGTAACAGCACCTGGCTGGCCTTACGAATCAATAACAAAATCCGAAAGCGTAAAACAACTTTACACAACAAAATTCCTTTGGACTCGCCAACAAAATGCCAATAATATGACCGTCTATTACCTGGAAAAAGCAGACCGCCAGTCCTAGTACCCTATGTTTGCGTCGGCAAACTTTTTCATGGTATACTGCCCGTTGTTCCCATATAAAATTTACCTTATCACTCATTAAACAAATGAACCAAACATCCATCGCAACCAACTTGAATAGTGAGACAAACTGGGCAAAGAAAGAGGAAGGGTTCCGTGTCAGATGAAATAAAAGTCTTAATTGTTGATGATCATCCCTTATTCCGCCAAGGTCTAAGTGACCTTCTTGGCACAAACCCACGTATGGATGTTGTGGGTGAAGCCGCTGATGGTGAAGTTGCCATTGAAATGGTGTATGAAGTACATCCAGAAGTCATATTGATGGACATTAATCTCCCGACCATCAATGGCCTACAAGTCACCCGCAAAATCAAAAATCAAATGTCAGAAATCAAAGTCATCATGATAACTGGCTATGATGATGCCGAGCAGGTTTTCCATGCATTTCGGGCTGGCGCATCTGCCTACTGCCCCAAAGACATCACCCCAGAAGCACTCACCAATATCATATACGCCGTCCTGGAAGGCAAATATGCGGTTGGCGACAAAATCATGACCTATGATGAATTGATGACCTGGATCGAACAAAAAATCGGCCGTTTCAGTGGGCCATTGGTCGGTGATTCCGATGAACTTTTTGTCCCCCTATCACCACGTGAAATGGAAATATTAGAACATGTGACCAAAGGCTTAAGCAATAAAGAAATAGCCTACAAACTGGGGATTAGTCATCAGACAGTCAAGAACCACATGACCGCAATCTTGAGAAAACTACGTGTTGATGATCGAACCCAAGCAGCTGTTTATGCCTTGCGTCATGGCTGGGTAAGATTAGAAGGTACTGGAGAATAAAATTCTCAGAATTGGCATTTTGTGCCATTTTTGAATAAATAGGAACAAAGACCAATGGCAGAAGAGTCAGTTAACGGTAATTCCTTTCAACAATTCTTTGAAGAAGCAAGCAAGGATTTTGAGCAAACCCAACGAGACCTAAAAGAAATAGACATCCTTATAAAACAGAGTGCCGCTGAAGTTGAACGGTTGGCACAGAGAAATGCACAAGCAACCAGTTACGCAAAACAACTACAAACCAATTTTGAGACGCTGCCTAGAGAAGACATCAAAGATGCCTATGAAGCCCTGAATGATGTCCAACAAAGATTATTTACCATGCGCGGGCAGCTCGAAAAACTACAAAGTGACCAACGCAATCTGGAACGATTGTTAAAATTCCAGCAGCAATTCTTAGAAATTGCGGAAGACGTTGGCGCATTACCAGTATCATCGGGAAAAGCCCCCAAACGACTAGGGAGTGACCAATCTAGCGTAATCCGTGTCATCCAAACCGAAGAATTGAGTCGTCAAAGTTTAGTGCGTCGTATGCATGATGGCCCTGCATCGTCATTGAGCAACTTCATATTACAAGCAGAGATTTGTCAACGTTTCTTCGATGTGAATCCAGACCGCGCCCGCACAGAACTAAATGCATTGAAAAGCGTGGCGGCTTCCACCTTTAACGATGTCAAAGACTTTATCTTCGATTTACGGCCGATGATGCTTGATGATTTGGGTGCTGTGCCTACATTGCGGCGGTATGTCGAATCATTTCAAGAAAAAAATGGAATCTCAGTTCCGATTACAGTTACTGGTGTAGAACGCCGTTTAGAAAGCCATATAGAAGTTACAATTTTCCGTGGCGTTCAAGAACTGTTAACTAATGCACTTGCACATGCACAAGCTACCCAGATACAAGTGGCACTTGATTTGGCTCAAGAGCAAGTCCAGGCATCTGTAGAAGACAATGGCAGCGGTTTCAATGTGGATGAAACACTCAACGTGAATAGTAATACAATAGGCTTAACTTCATTGCGTGAACGCATTGAAATGCTTGGTGGACAGATAAATATTCAAAGCAGCTTGGGGCAGGGAACGCGTGTTCAGTTTTCTATTCCCATTGCCGCTGAAAACTTTTAATCCAATGTAATTGACAAGCAATGGTATAATTTTCAGTACCACGCTCCTATTGAAAGAGGGCTTAAATAGAGTTAATCTTTAATTATTAAATCATTTTTATTTATATTTATATATGGAGGCATAACAAATGTTATTTTTAAATCGTGAAGAAGGTCAAGGTTTGGTTGAGTATGCATTGGTACTCGTTTTGGTCGCAGTCGTTATTATTGCTATCCTGACACTGTTGGGTCCGCAGATTGGTAACGTCTTCAGCCGTATTACATCTGGCTTGGGCTAAATCTAAAACCTATTGTTTGTAAACCATTTGGTTTGTAATCAAAAAAGAAAAGAGCTCTATCATTTAGATAGGGCTTTTTTTCTTTAAAAAGGACAAATAACATTATAGTAATTTTACAACAGGATTCTATAACATATATGTATGTTAGCACCATACCTCTGGAACTGAACGAATACTCATATTGTAATTGTGCTATGTTTAATGTTCAGATTGCTTGTTTCAAGATAGGGTATACACACAGGGTACTAGGTTAGGCAATTTTATTTTACTGCGTTACAATATATATACATAACAATAAGCTTTTGTTAATTACCGTCACACAGTTGCAGCATTATTCTTCCTATTGACAATGCTTATCATATTAGTATGATGAACAGTAGGAATTGATGTGATACATGTACGATTTAAAAACTTTGTCCTATACAAAAAAGTTGAATCCCCAAATTCGATATAAAAACTTGTGTCTCTCTAATATCAATACATTTATGCAATTTTCTCAAGCCTTCAATGAACAATAGCATAAACAATCATATCTAGTGGAAAATCAATGTCTGATACTATTCGCGTTTTAATTGTAGATGATCTCCCAGAAACTCGTGAGAATGTTCGTAAACTATTGCAGTTTGAATCTGATATTGAAGTAATCGGGCAAGCTGGAACCGGTGAACAAGCCATCGAAATGGCTCAAGAGCATCAGCCAGATATTATCCTTATGGATATTAATATGCCTGGGATTGATGGTATTGGAGCTAGTCAGAAAATATCTGAACTTGTTCCGGCTTCGCAAATTATCATCATGTCTGTTCAGAGTGATTCGGATTATTTGCGTAGAGCTATGTTGGCTGGTGCCCGTGATTTTTTAACAAAGCCGTTTGGTGGCGATGAGTTAGTGGCTGCGGTTCGACGTGTTTATGCAAAAAGACCAGCAGTTCGTCCAACTGCTTCCCGTGCTCAAGCATCCGCGCATGGTGAGGGGCTTGTGACGAAAGCGGTTAATGCTGAAGGTTTTGTGATTTCCGTTTTTAGCCCCAAGGGTGGGAGTGGTTGTACAACTATTGCCATTAATCTGGCAGTGGCTCTAGCACAAAATGAATATCGCACCTTGTTGATCGACGGAAGCCTTCAATTTGGTGATGTATCTGTAATGATTAACATGAAGCCAGTGACCAGTATTGTTGATTTGAGTAGTCGTAATAGCGATTTGGATGCTGATTTAGTAAGCAGTGTGGTTCAAGTTCATAAAAGTGGGCTTCATGTTTTAATGGCACCACGTAGACCGGAAATGTCTGATATGATAACAGATGTCGGGCTTAAGGATTTGATGGTCACATTACGGCCGTTATATGATTTCATTATCATTGACACAACATCTAGTTTGAATGATATTGCTTTGACATTGTTAGATGAATCAGATCGCATTGTTCTTATTACGCAACAAAATTTACCTAGTCTGAAAAACGCAAGCCGTTTCTTTGATCTTGCACAAAGCCTTGAATATCCGCCACAAAAGGTATGGTTGGTTGTCAATCAAGCAACTAATAAGCAAGGAATTTCTGTAAAAGATATTGGTGAAGCACTTAAACGGCCGATATTCATGGCGATACCTGAAGATCCGCTAACTGTGAGTACGGCTATTGACCAAGGTGTGCCTGTTGTGTTTGGCAATAGCAAAAAAAGGCCGGTTAGTTTAGCTATTAATAAGCTTGCTGTAAACATCGCTAATGAATTATCAGTAGATAGAAGTGGCGAAGATGGAAATGTTGCGGAAACGGATGAGGGTGGTGGCTTGTTTGGTAAATTGTTTGGAAAGCGGTAAGAAAGTTGGAGGTGTCTTGTGTCACTGTTAAAACGAATTGAAAGAAACCAACAGTCTGACCCTCAAGAAGGGCAGTCATCTAAATTTCAAGAACTGAGAGTTAAACGTTCATCTCCTGCAGTTGGATCGCGTGATGCTTATGTTGACCTTAAAAACAGGATTCAGCAAAAGCTGATTGCGGAACTAGATCCTGGCATGGACATTACTCAATCTTCCGAAGTGCGTAATACTATCCGTGAAATGTTTGATACGATGCTTGAAGAAGAAAGCATTGTTTTAACTAGAAATGAAAAACGAAGGTTATATGAAGCGATTGTTGCTGAAATTCTTGGATATGGACCTTTGGAACAATTTCTTCACACTGATGGTATCACAGAAATTATGGTTAATGGCCCTAATCAGGTTTTTATCGAACAGAGTGGGAAGATCACGTTGTCTAATGTCACATTTGAGGATAATGATCATTTATTGCGTATCATAGACCGTATCGTTGCACCTTTAGGCCGCCGAATTGATGAAGGTTCGCCGATGGTGGATGCTCGTTTGCCAGATGGTTCTCGTGTTAATGCGGTTGTCCCGCCAATTGCGATTAATGGTGCTGCACTAACGATTCGTCTTTTCTCCAAAATCCCATTTACTGTTGAAAACTTAATTGAGTTTGGGAGTATTACCCCTGAGGCTGTGGAGTTTTTGAAGGCGTGTGTGATTTCAAAATTGAATGTTTTTGTTTCTGGTGGTACAGGCTCTGGTAAGACGACACTTTTAAATATTCTTTCCGGCTTTATTCCAGATGATGAACGTATTGTTACCATTGAAAATGCTGCGGAGCTTCAGTTGCGGCAGGAACATGTTGTTACGCTAGAATCTCGCGCTGCTAATGTTGAAGGGCGAGGTGCTGTTACTATTCAAGATTTGGTTATTAACTCCCTGCGTATGCGTCCTGATCGCATTATTGTAGGAGAGGTGCGTGGTGGTGAGGCGCTTGATATGTTGCAGGCGATGAATACGGGTCATGATGGCAGTATGACAACCGGCCATGCTAATAGCACTCGTGATATGTTGTCTCGTTTGGAAACGATGGTTTTGATGGCTGGTATGGATTTGCCTCACCGTGCTATCCGAGAGCAAATTGCTTCGGCTGTTCATGTTGTTGTGCAGCAAGATCGGCTGCGGGATGGCTCTCGGAAAGTGATTTCAGTCAGTGAAATTCAAGGTATGGAAGGTGATGTGATTACGACATCTGAGATTTTCCGTTTTGAGCAGACGAGTATTGAAAACGGGAAGGTAATTGGTCGATTGCGGCCAACTGGTTTGCGTCCGAAGTTTATGTGGAAATTGCAAGAAGCTGGGATTATGCTGCCTCCTTCAATTTTTGGCATTGGAACGCGCAGCAGAAGATAATTACGCGAGAAGGAGCAAATTATGCCTCCAATTATTCTGATAGTTTTAGGTGGGATTGCGGTATTGATTGTATTTGGTGCTGGCATTGCTTTGGTTGCTGGTGGGAACCGGGGGAATGTTGATGAACGTTTGGAGCAATTTGTAACTTCATCTGATGTGGTGGATATTGCTGAGGAGATTGAGGTTGGTGGTAGAGGAGAGGATCTTGCAGATAAGATGGATTCAGCTCTCTCTGGGCGTGGTTTTTTTGCACCAACTAAAGAAAGGATTTCTAAAGCAGATGTTAAGCTGCGTGTTAGTGAATATATTGTTTTTATATTTCTGTCTGCGATTGGGGTTGGTCTTGCTGGTTATTTTTTGATGCATCAGGAATTATGGGCAGCGATTCTTGGCGCAGTTATTGGTTTGCAAATCCCAAGGATTTACTTAAGTATGGCTGCTTCTCGACGAATGAATGCTTTTGATAACCAACTGAGTGATACGTTGAATCTCTGGGTCAATGCACTGCGCTCCGGATATAGTGTTTTGCAAGGGATGGAAGCGATTGCAACGGAACTGCCGCCACCAGTATCAAGAGAGTTTGAGCGGGTTGTTCAAGAGGTTCGTTTAGGGTTGAGCATGGAAGAAGCCCTGAATAATATGTACAATCGTGTGCCGAGTGAAGACCTTGATTTGGTGATAACGGCCGTTAACATCCAGCGTGAGGTCGGTGGTAATCTGGCAGAGATTCTGGATACAATCAGTTATACAATTCGAGAGCGGGTGCGAATTAAAGGTGAAATTCGTACATTAACGGCGCAAGGACGTATATCAGGCTGGGTTGTTGGTTTGTTACCATTAGCTTTAGCTGGTTTTCTTTACATGATTAACCCAGAATATATGGGACAATTATGGGCTAAAGATAAGCCGTGGGTGCTGGAACCTTATTTACCTTGCGGCTGGTTGGTTATCGGTATCGCATTGTTTATGATGCTCATGGGTGTTATTGCGATTAGTAAGATCGTAAATATTGAAGTTTAAGTGGTTATAAAAGCTACAAGCAGCATTATTTTCTAGTGTTTAGCTAGATATGGAGAGAACAGATGCCGACACTATTCATTCTACTGGCAGGGGTTGTCGCTGTTATCATAATTATTGCTAGCATATTCTTGCTTCGCCGGGCTGAAGATGATCCATTGACAGTTCGTATTGATGAATTTGCTGCGCGTGAAGAAATCGTCTCAATTGAAGAAATCGAGCTGTCTATGCCGATTACGGATCGAATTTTCATTCCTATCATTCGAAAATTCAGCGACTTTATTATTCGATTTACACCGCAAAAAAGCCTAGAACAAACGACGCGACAATTGCAGCTTGCTGGCAATCCACGGAATATGTCTGCGGCGAATTTTTGGATGCTTCGCATTCTTGCCACTGTAGGAATTAGTGGGTTACTCGCCATGATGATGCTTCGTAATGGTGCAGAAACTGGCAGAGTTCTGTTGTGGGCGCTTGGTGGGGCTGCGCTCGGGTTTATGCTGCCAGCTATGTTCCTGCGTTCTATGATAGATCGGCGTAAGCAGGCCATCATCAAAAAATTGCCTGATGCTCTCGATTTGATGACCATTTGTGTGGATGCTGGTTTAACCTTTAATGCAGCCATGCAAAAAGTTGCTGAAAAATGGGACGACCCGCTGTCTACAGAATTTGGGCGTGTTATTTATGAAATGCAATTGGGGAAATCTCGACGACAATCGCTGAAAGATATGTCTGAAAGGATTGATGTGCCTGACGTGACCAGCTTTATAGCCGCTGTACTACAAGCGGAACAGTTGGGTGTGGGTATTGGGAAGGTGCTGCGAATTCAATCTGAACAGATGCGAGTTCGTCGCCGCCAACGAGCAGAAGAAAAAGCACAACAGGCTCCGGTTAAAATGACGTTTCCGCTTGTGTTTTTAATCTTCCCTTCTATTTTTGTGGTGCTGCTTGGTCCGGCTGGTATTCAAGTAGCCCGCAGTAATGCTGTCAAGGGTGTAACTGGCTAATAATTGATTTATGTGGAGGTGGGGAGGTTGTGTTTCTATCTTTCTACTTCCTTTATTTTACCAACTCTTCAACTATAACTAGGAAGTCATATGTCGCTTTTATCCTGGCGTTCTCAGGTCAGGAATGTGAAAAGCCATCTCGTTAACTTGGTCTTCCCCCCTGTTTGTGTGTGTTGTAGGAAGGTTGGTGCAATCTTGTGTCAAGATTGTCTTGAACAGGTGAAGTGGATGGAGGAACCGATTTGCCAATCATGTGGCTGTACGGTTTTAAATTCTTCTCGTTTATGCAGTAATTGTTTGAAACGGCCGTTACCCCTCAACCAAATTCGTGCAGCCGTATTATTCGACACAATCATTCCCGATACCATCCATCAAATGAAATACCGAAACGCCTTTGCTTTGGCTGAACCATTAGGTATGCTCATGGTAAATGCTTGGTCAAAGTGGCAAACCCACATTGACATGGTGATACCAGTTCCTCTGCACGCGCAACGACAAAAGAAACGTGGATACAACCAATCCGCCCTATTAGTTAATACATTTTGTCAAGAACTTTCATTAGTTAGTAACCAACAAATATTATTTCGAACACGAAAAACGCCTCCCCAAGTTGGCCTCAATGCCAAAGAACGGCGTACCAATGTAACCGGAGCTTTTTCTGTTCAAAATCCACATCTGGTAAAAGGAGGTAACATTTTATTAGTGGATGATGTTTGTACCACGGGCGCTACACTCATGGCTGCTGCAGAAGTTTTACTGGCTGCTGGTGCTAACACAGTTTCTGCATACTGTTTAGCACGAGCGATGTAACGCTTGCTCAAAAGCTTCTTTTCAAAAATTTGAGCAGGCTATCAAATTCATTCTGTGTAATAAAGTTATCAGATCAATTTCACAGAATCAAA
>JACSSI010001066.1 GCA_014879345.1 Anaerolineae bacterium
GTCACGCACATATAAAGCGGAACGTTCAACAGGTCCAAGCACTTGCAGCATGGCGAAGATAAGCATTGTTACGCCAATCAAAATGATTGGCATTACCATGAGTCTGCGAATGATATAAGTTGTCATTATCACCTCTGCTTTAAAGGATTTTTGTTTCAAGATTCTTAATAATCGCTAGTTTTAGGAATTTGCTAATTTTTTAATTACGAATAGTCCGGTCAAAGACGGGAACATTCATAAGTAAAAAATTTTTCCTGAATTAGGTAATTCCCAGAAAGTATTTGAATTCCCACGTAACAAAGTCTGGAAATTCCTTCAAGGAAAGGCGGGTTTCGCATCATTTTTATTTTAAATCACATTCCCGCTTTTATCTAAGTCTACCGTTCTCTAAAAAATCAGGGTCTTTAATAACTTGTTTTGAATTCAGCAGGGGCTTTGTTCTATGATACTAAATCAAAGCCCCACTGAAATCAGATTTCTAAATTTTATTCTTTGATAAGTTCCCCAATACTTGAGAGTATTGGGGAACTTTTGTAAGAATATGCAGCCGATTCAGGCAAATAAACCAGTAAGATCATCTGCCCAAATTGGATTTACCTGCGTTTAGCCACCATCGAGGCCATAGGCATAGTAATACCGGCCAAAGGCACCTACGCGGTTGAACCAATCTTGCACCCAACGTTGTTCGTAGCGTGTGTCTGTTTGCTGAGACAACGGAATGGAGACGGCCTCATCATAGAACTTTTGTTGAAGATCGAAGTAAATCTGTTCGCGTTCAGCTGGGTCAGCAGCCAAGACACCTGCCTGTACCATGACATTGAACTCATCTTTCAACTCTTGTGGGAGTGCCTGACGGCCGCCATAAGTACCGACGGTGAAGGGCTGTACCCAGTTGTGCGGATCGTGAATGTCTTCAACCCAACCACTGGTCAAAACCGGAACCTGAGAGGCACGGAAGGAACGCAGGAAGGTGGGCCAGGGCAAACCAACGATGTCAACCTGGTAAGCCGGATTGATGGCAGACAGATTGCTTTGCAGGATTTCGCTGGCGGTTTGACGGGCAGTGTTACCGGTATTGAACGCGCTGGAGAAGCGGAAGCCGGTCTCGGGCAGTTGTCCATCCCAGGCCAGAGCCAATTCTTCTTCACATTTGGCTAGATCAAATTCGTAATACGGACCATCTTCATTGTAGCCTAACATGTCACGAATGATGGGGCCATTGGTGCGGATGCCTTCGCCCAATTGTGCTTCTTGGATATAGGTGTCGTAGTCGAAGCAGTAGTGCATCGCTTTACGAGCATGAACATCGGAGAAGAAGTTCGGCGGAATGCCATTGCCGTCTAATTGACCGCTGCCAATGTAGGGTGAATCTGGCGATACTTCAAAAGTCAAGAAGACATGGGATTTAGATACGGAGGGTAAACCAGCCCATTTACGCAGCGGGCCATCGGGGTTGTCTGCATTGGGGGTACATTCATCTGTAATCCAATCACAGTTTTCGCCCACGAATTGATCAGCCTGGGGACGATTATCAGGATTCACAGACACCCACTCGGCGTCACCAGCTTGCAGTGCGGCGAAGCGTGTACCCCATTCATCTACTAACTGGATGACGATGGTTTGAATACGTGGTGTACCGGAAGGACCGCCTTCCCAGGCTGGGTCGCCTTCGGCACGCCAGTAGTTGTCATTGGCGACCAAGACAATTTCTTCACCCGGAGTCCAACGCTCCAGTTTGTAGGGACCGGTACCATTGACAACGGCCGTTAACTCACTGTTTTCAGAACCAGGCGCATAATAGTTTTGCCAGGTAGCGCAGTCACCATCCCAGGCACCTTGAGCCACTGCCCATTCCTGATCTAAAATCATACCCCAAGATTGTGCCAAGGTGGAAATGAACGGCCCCCAGGGC
>JACSSI010001067.1 GCA_014879345.1 Anaerolineae bacterium
TGGACTCTCTGATAGCAGCGTACTAAACAATGCCTGATATTTAGCGATTGTTGTTTCCCAATTATAGTTTTCGGCGACAAATCTATGGCCTTGCTCACCCAATTTATTACGTAAATCGGAAGAACCCAACAATAAATTTAATGTTGCTTCGAATTCTGTATAGGATGTGTAGTACAAGCCTCCGTTACTATGGCGACATTGGGATTTGAGGACTTCACAACGGCCATTTACCAGCACCGGCACATTCATTAACCAAGCTTCCAAAATAATAATCGAAAGGCTTTCATATAAGGAAGGCATGATCAGTAACGTTGCCGCTTTGATAGCATCATATTTATCTTGTTCTGGCAAAAACCCAAGATGGATAATATCTGGATCCTCATGTAAATCGAGATGCGATTTACCTATCAATACCAATTTTAATGGGCGTGTAAAAGTGTTTTGAAATCTCTTAAAGAACGCTAAAAGTTCTGGCACGTTCTTAGACTCATGAATACGCCCTACGTAAAGGAAAAAATCTCCTTCTATGCCATAGCGCTGTCGAAACCGTTCTGCTGAAGGGGCTGGTGGTGATTCTACCCCTACGCCACCAACAAAAAACGGCCGTTTTTGATTTTGTGTCTCTTGATGAACCAAGTCTCTTTCTGGTTCCGTCAGATAAATTAACGCCTGCGGCAGATGAAAAAGAGAGCGAAAAGCAGACAGAGAAAGATAAGGATCGTCATGCGAGGTTGGTATCAGAATCGCTTTGTCTGACACTAAAGGTAGCCCAAAAAATGTGGTCGCGTATAAGTAAGTAAAAAAAACAAAAAAATCGTAATACGGATACACATCGACTAAATGTTTGAATAAAAGTGAAGAGTATGGCCCCTGCTCCTTCATCCACTCAATTTCATCAAATACCGTATGCTCTGTTAATAGAATCCGTCTGGTTTTTTGCTGGGCTTTCTGCCAATCACGTGCTTGGTCTACGGGAAAACGGTGAACTTGGACGCCATTTATTCGGCATTTCCCCGGGGGGTAGACATTTTGCCAAGTCGTGTAATCAACCGCACAGGTTGTCACCACGCTAACTTCAACGATATGTTGCAAACGCTCGGCCAGCCATCGGGCAGCTAATTCTGCCCCGCCATTCACTTCTTCACCATACCGTTGCACAACGATGGCAATTCGGCGAGGGCGACTCATGAAATCTGCTTCCCAAACACGGTCATCAACATATTTTGCAATGCAGCCATCAAAGCTGTATCCGTAAAATTTGCAGAGCGCAACTTGGCTGCTTGGCTTAATGATTTGTATTGTATTTCATCTGAAAGTATATTGAGGATGGCAACGGCCGTTTCCCCCACATTCTTCTTATCAATCACAACCCCGCCTGTACCTGCAATCTCCGGCAACGGTGGAATATTATGCACGATGGGCGGTGTGCCAAAAAACATCGCTTCCGCAACCGGCACACAAAACGTTTCCCAATCTGATGTGACTATAAGAAAGGCTGCTTTTTGTAACAAGGTCGCCAAAACGATAGTATCATTCACTTGCCCTGTAAACATGACACGCCCTTCAAGCCGCTTGCGTTTGATTGCTCTTTGAATTTGCTTTTGATAAGCAGGCGTATGGTCTTGAGAACCCACCAAAACAAGGCACGTTTGCGGTCGCTGTTGGTGAACTTGCTCAAAAATATCCAGCATCGCCAAAATATCCTTTTGTGGCACGATGCGACCAACAAACAACAAATACTCCAGCTTGCCTAGCAACATACCCAGGTCTTCATCTACTGCCTGCTCAAAGCGTGACGTATCCACAATCAACGGTAATTTGTGAATGATGGTTTCATCAAAACCATTTTCAATCAAAACCTCCCGTGTGTATTCTGAATGGACGACACAGGCATCAAATACATTGTGTAAA
>JACSSI010001068.1 GCA_014879345.1 Anaerolineae bacterium
TCGTTCTGCTTCTTTATCAGCGGCTTTCAGTTGACGTTCTTCATAAAACATCAAAATCGCCAGCGCAATGGCGCCAAACACCACCGCCATATCCGCCACATTAAATACAGGCCAGGGGCCAAAATCGAGAAAATCAGTGACATAGCCTTGACGCAAGCGGTCAATCAAATTACCAATGGCGCCGCCCAAAATCACACCCAGAATAATGCGCATTGTCATGTAGCCAGAAGGTAACGTGTAGGCAAAGTAGAGAATGGCTCCGGTCACAATCATCGCCACCAGAGCAAAAATCATACTGCCGCCGGAAAAGAGACCAAAGGCGATGCCCGTGTTGCCGATATGGGTGATCTGGAAGATAGGCGCCAGCCAATCGAGCGGCATCCAACTGGTGTTATAAACGATGTTAGCCTCGATAAACCGTTTGCTGGCCTGATCCAGCAGGATAACAACAAAGGCAACAATTAAAACGACAGCCATCTGTTTCCAGGAAGCTTTTTGTTCAGTCGGTTCAATAGGTTTTTTATTTTGTTCGGTCATGTGATTCCTTCATGTAAATGATTGCGTCTGACATTGTACCAATGGGCAGGAGATGGCGCGAATGCTTCTTTGGAAGTTCTAACAACTCCCCTCTACCCTAACCCTCCCCCAAGGAAGAGGAAAACAGGCTTCCCCTCCCAACGGAAGGAGACTATGGGGAAGGAATCTTTTCGGCAATCATAACGGTGAGGGCGCTGCGTTCCAGTTGAATCTGCTCAAAACGGAGGGTGAAGCCAGCTTCCTCAAACCGCTGCAAATAAGGCTGCCAAACCATTTCAAAGAGGGGAACTGGCTGGCCTTTGTCAATTGGGAGGCGTTGCCCTGTAATGGTGAAAAGCCATTCGATAAATCGGTTGACCACACCACCGTTCGTCAGGTGGCCCTCTGGCACGATGACAAAACGGCCGTTCTGCCGCAAAACTCGCGCCACTTCAGCCAATGTTTCAGGAGCCACAATGTAATCTGTGGGAAAAGTGGAGAGGACGGTATCAAAAACGGCCGTTTCAAAGGGCAAATTTTGCACATCTCCACGCAGCAGCGGGACGGTGCGCTGGGTGCGTTTTAACGCCTGCCGGCCCATATAAGGCGACAAATCCAGCCCAACCACATCAAAGCGTGCATTTTGCAAAGCCAACAGCATATGGCCTGGCCCATGCCCAATCTCCAGCACATCCCGTCCTGACACAAAAGGCAAAGCCGCCAACTGCCAGCGCCGCCAATCCCCCAACGACACCATCCAACTGACCACATCATACGTCCAGGCAAACTCATAATAGAGCAGCCGAAAGCCAAAGCCCACCAGCCTAAACCAAAGTTTCATCAACATCGCTTGCATAGTATACTACCAATCAATAAGTGACGAATGATGAACGCAAAATTGAAACTCATCGTTCATCACTCATCATTCAGGAGAGTCAGATGTCAGAAAAACGAATTAAAAAAATAGCGGTCAACACAGGTGGTGGGGACGCACCTGGGTTAAACGCTGTCATTCGTGCCATTGTCTTATCGGCGCTGGAAAGAGGCTGGGAATGTGTCGGTATCCGCGAAGGGTACAATGGTCTCCTCAAGCCGGAAACATTTCCGCAAGGCGGCTTAATGCCACTCACCCGCGATACGGTGCGCGGGATCACTCATTTGGGCGGCACCATCTTGGGCACAACCAACCGAGGTGATCCACGTCGTTTTCCCATTCTGGATGAAAATGACAATTGGATAGAAATAGACCGCTGTGGCGACCTGGTAGAACGACTCCAGGACGGCGGGTTTGATGCCCTGATTGCTATCGGCGGCGACGGTTCGCTGTCCATTGCCAATGTATTAGCCCAAAAGGGGATGCGCGTGGTGGGCGTGCCCAAAACCATCGACAATGAT
>JACSSI010000087.1 GCA_014879345.1 Anaerolineae bacterium
GCAGCAATCACAGCCTGCACAATTTTGTTGGCGTGTTCCAGTTCGTCAAACACAATGGTGTGCCCCATGCCGGGATAAATCTGTTTGTTGACATGTGCGCCGAGATTGGTGAAGGTAACGGCCGTTTCCTCCACACGCGCCAATGGAATATGAAAATCCACATCACTGCACCCTAGAAATACAGGTGTACCTGCCAGTGAACCATCGTAATCACGCACTGTGCCTGGCGGCCCAATCAAACCACCGCTGAACACCAGCAAACCGCCATACCGCTGGGCGTGTCGCGCCGCAAACTCAGAGGCCAGACACGCGCCCTGTGAAAAACCAGCCAACACAATGCGTTCAGCCGGGATACCGGCCGCTTTAACCTGAGTCACCAACTCCCCAATTACTTGCAGTCCAGAGGTAAGCCCTGGCTCATTCCGCTCTGTCGGTTCCAAAAAACTGTAAGGATACCAGGAATAGGCAGATGCCTGGGGCGCAAGATAAACAAAATCAGGATGCGAAAGTTCTTGCGCCAACTCCAAAATGCTTTGGGCATCAGCCCCACGACCATGTACCAGAATCATCGCCGCTTTGGCTTCATCCGGCGGCTTACCCGTCGTGTAAACAGGCTGACCCTGATGAGAATTAACTTTTGTTGCATGTGTCATTGTTTTGCACCTGTTTTCCCTGATTGACTGACAGATTTTATTTTCTGTGGTATCTGAATTTCAGGGACTGCCTGCTCAATCTCCGCTCGATTCTTTTCCAGCCAGGCAGGAAGCTTCAAACTCATACCCAGATCAGACACCGGCTCGTCATACAAGAAACCGGGCGCATCGGTGGCAATTTCAAACAAAACCCCATTGGGTTCACGAAAGTAAATGGAGTGAAAATATTGCCGATCCATCACTGGTGAAACATGATAACCTTGCTGCCGCAGCTTCGTCAGATATTCTTGCTGCTCTTCATCGTCTACGGTGCGGAAGGCGATGTGGTGAATGGAGCCAGCGCCCATGCTGCCTGTTGGCTGCCCCGGCCGTTCAAGCAAATCGATATACAGCCCCACGTCATTTGACGCACCCTGGAATCGTGTTCGTGCGCCTTCTTGCCCGACGAACTGGTAGCCCAACTGGTTTACGAGTAAATCAGCGGTTGGCCGGGTCTGTTCTACCCAGGTTGTGACGCTGTGGAAACCACGCAGCGCATGTTGCGTGGGAATGGGGCCATCTTCCCAAATCTGGAGCGTAGCCGCATCGTCATTGGCGATGAGTTCGATTGTCATGCCATCTGGATCGCTAAAAGCCAGCACTTCCTGACCAAAGCGTGTTTGTCTTTCGGCCAGGCTGATAGTGTGTTTTTGCAACCGTTCCTGCCAGTAGGTGAGGGAAGGGGAGGGAATATTATAGGAAACGGCCGTTGCCTCCCCATTCCCTTTCATCCCCCGTTTCATATGCCGCCAGGGGAAAAAGGTCAGAACAGTGCCGGGTGTGCCAATTTCATCAGCATAATAGAAGTGATATGTGCCAGGATCATCAAAGTTAACCGTCCGCTTGACCAAACGCTGCCCAAGGATAGTGTGGTAAAAATCAATATTTGCCTGCGGGTCACTGGCAATAGCTGTAATGTGATGTAAGCCTTGTATAGTTTGCATGGTATTTCTCCAAATTGATTTAATGTTAAACTATTTTGTCAAAAAAATTTAGCTGAGATTGCCCAGACCAAGTTTGCGACAAAGCTGGGCTAACTGCTCTTGTTCCATCTGCGTCAGCACACTCATCGTTTCAACGACGCCAGCCACATGAGCAGGCATAATATTCTCTACCAACGCCTGGCCTGTTGGGGTCAGATGCACATCAATACAGCGCCGGTCATTCGCACGCTGCTGGCGTGTCACCAGACCCTGCTTCACCAAGTTGCTAACAACCAGCGTGAGATTGCCGCCGCTTTTGAGAATTTTTTCTGCCAACTGTGTTGGCTGCATCGGCCCCAGATGATAAATTGCTTCCAACACGCCAAATTGACTGATCGTCAAATCATAATCATGTAGATGAGCATTGATGCGCGTTGTCACGGTTTCATACGCCCGAGACAATTTAATATATCCGTCAAGTGCCAACGTTTCTTCTGGAGTGCCTTCAAAATGTGTTCCCATAATTTTTAGACAAATTTAATTTGATATTAAAATATTTAATGTTAAAATATTATTGCAAAATAGTTGCAAAGTCAAGAAGGGCAGGGGGGACTCATCCAGAATTTATTAGCTGTTAAAAACGCAAGGCCCAAAAAGCTAATCTAAGAGGTTCTTATGTCAACAAAGAAAACTTTTGAAATCGGTCTTTATTCCTTCGCCGAGCTTACACCTGATCCACATACCGGCAAGAAAATCAGCCCGGCACAGCGGCTACAAAATTTGCTGGCAGAAATCGAGTTAGCTGATCAAGTTGGGCTTGATGTGTTCGCCTTGGGTGAACATCACCGACCCGAATATATTTCCTCAGCCCCAGCTGTGATTTTGGCAGCGGCAGCAGCACGCACACAAAATATCCGCTTGAGCAGCGCCGTCTCTGTGCTTAGTTCTGACGATCCGGTGCGTGTTTTCCAAGACTTTGCCAGCCTGGATTTGATTTCACAGGGCAGAGCGGAGATTATGGCGGGTCGTGGCTCGTTTATTGAATCATTCCCGCTCTTTGGGTATGACCTCAAAGATTACAACACGCTTTTTTCTGAGAAACTTGATTTGCTCTTGAATATTCGTGAATCGGAACGAGTTAGCTGGTCAGGCAAGCACCGGCCAGCTTTGGCTGATTTAGGCGTTTATCCACGGCCGTTTCAAGAGCAAATTCCGGTTTGGATTGCCGTAGGAGGCACACCAGAATCTGTGATGCGGGCGGCGCGACTGGGCTTACCGTTAGCGATTGCCATTATTGGCGGCATACCGGAAAAGTTTGCGCCATTAGTGGCATTATACCGCCGGGCAGCGTTAGAGGCAGGACACGATCCCGCCAGCCTGAGCGTTAGTATTAACTCCCATGGGCTTATTGCTGATCAGAGGCAGCAGGCCATTGACGAGGCATTCCCTGTTTTCAAGCAGACAATGGACAAGATTGGCCTGGAACGGGGTTGGCCGCCCATGAGCCGCCAGCAGTTTGAGGCATCCTGCACACTACACGGTGCCAATTTTATCGGCAACCCGGATGATGTGATCGAAAAAATACTTCTTCAATATGAATGGTTCCAACATGACCGGTTTTTGCTGCAACTGAGCGTGGGCACGATGCCGCATGAGAACGTATTGCACGCCATTGAACTGCTGGGTACGAAGGTGGCTCCGGTGGTGCGACAGGAAATTGCACGGCGAAAATCCTAGAGAAACAAACGCTTGCTCTTCCCACCAATAGTCATACCTAATGTGCAACTTTCTTTGCACCAGAGGAGCAGGACACGCCCTCGTATCCCGTGTGGGACGTGGGCGTCCCACACTCCTCAAACAGGGATAGATTTACTCAGCCATCAAAAAATTAACAATCCACTGCGTGAACAAGTTGTTATCAGGCTCCCCGTTTTGCAAAGATTCCTCTGCCAAATTCAGGAGTTCAGGCGAAGTATTCCCGTTTTTTCCAGCCAGAATGTCTTGCATCATGGACTTTGTAAACTCGGGGTGTCCTTGCACGCCTAATACCTGATCTTTTATGACAAACATGGCGTTTGGGCAAAAGCCGTTCCCCCCCAGAAGTTCTGCATCGGGAGGCAACTCTATCACCTGATCTTGATGGGCAAAGTACAAGGCATATTGTCCAGCCTCAACTGACATCCACGGCTTTTTTGTGATGACATTGAACTGTTTCAGGCCAAGCCCCCAGCCTTTGTCCGACTTTTCGGTATGACCGCCCAAAGCATGCGCCAAAATTTGATGCCCAAAGCATATTCCCACGAGCTTTTTACCAGCCGCATACGCATCGCGGAGAAACTGCATCAACTCTGCAATCCAGGGTTCCTTGTCGTAAACGCCGTTGGGACTGCCGGTAATGATATAAGCATCACAAGCATCTACGCTCTCCGGGAATTCCCTCAAAGCAGCGTTATAGCCAACATAGGTAAAGGGCGCACCGCCGCTTTCCAAAAAACGGATATAAGCTTGAACTGGCGTACCTTGCCAGTTGACCTGGCTGGTTAATGAATTGATGGCGTTTATGATTCCTATTTTCATATTGACCTCTTTGATTTTTGTGTGGCTAGTGGGGGAAACGGCCGTTTCGCCAACATTACCAGTGGCATCCATTCTAAATTTGAACCCGGCTTGAAGCAAAAAAAGCCCTGATCTTCCGGTCAGGGCTTATAATTGAAAGAATAGAAGATTGATTCAACAAAAATTATGCGGCAGTCTGCTGGTCAGGTGAATCCAGATCAATGCCAAATTCTCTAGCACATTCCTCAAAGCGAGCCAATGTATTGGCAACGTGAATGATGCGATTGCCTAAATCCGGTTCACTCACAAAGGTCGCGCCACATTCAATGATGCGGCGTACAGCCTGCGGTGAAAGTCTGCCGCCGCCCTTTTCAATGACCAGTGCCGCCAGACCCGTCACCATCGGTGCTGCAAATGAGGTACCGCTCCAATAAACAAAGCCCGTGTCACTGTCTGTTTTGAGCACAGGGCCGATCACAGAATAGGCACAATCTGGCTCCTTACAAGCGTCATTAGCCGGAACACAGGGTTTATCTTTGTCATCAGAACGGCCGTTTCCACCTGGAGCCGCCAAATCCCCCTGATTAGAGAAACAAGAGCGTCCTTGCTCCTGAGTGCTGCTGGCGACACCAATAATTTCAGGCCAATTGGCAGGCAAATTAGCCGGTTCTGGCTGAGGCAAATTGGCAGAATTATTTCCAGCCGCCGCCACAACCACAATATTTGCGCACTGCGCCGCTCGCAGCAAATCACGCAGTGACTGTACCGTAGTTGGCAGCCTGAATGCCGCTTCATCAGGCGGCACCCGAATTCCCAGACTTAAATTGATGACTGCTCCCAGGCTGTCATTCCCTGGCTGACCGGCTGCATTGCTCCTGATAAACTCAAAAAGCGCCAGATTGAGTGAAAACATATCCCCCACATTATGATTGCCCAGCACACGAATCAATTGAATTGTGGCCTCAGGCGCCACCGCATGAGCCAAACCAGCTACAAACAAACCATGGCTGCTCAAGTCGAAATCATCTACCCCCGGTGCAGGCACGGGGTAATGAGCAAGTGCCAAAGTCAACGGCGTTGGCGCATCTACCCAGAGCGGAGACTGGGATTTTGCGCTGTCCGCCGCATAGGGCGATGTATCAAAGACACCAATGCGAACGCCTTGCCCACGACCGCGATCCACGTTTTCGTGTAACCCAATCTCCGTAAATGCCCATTGTTTCATAAAAAACTCAGAAGGCGCATAATGATCCTCAGCATGGCTGCTGCCTGTTGGATCCCAGGGACTGCCGGTAGGGTCCCAGGGGCTGCCCGTTGGATCCCAGGGATGCCCAGATAGCCAGTTTGGTTCCGCTTGCACATCGCTGCCTTGCCCTACGGCCTGGTTGATGGCGCGAACCGCTGCGGCCACATCCTCATAACTGCCATCTAGTTCATACAAATCGATGATAAAACTTGAGAAATCAATTTGGGAACAGTCAGCCAAACAGGCGCGCACCACGCCATCTAAGTCGCCAAAAGCAATCCGGTCTTTGCGTCGTATCTGCACAGATTGGCTCACTGCCGCCACGGCACGCTCTACGCCAGAAAGCGAGCCGCGTACCACCACTTCGTTTTGGACAAAGAATTGCTCAGGTGGATAGTCTGGATTGGGGAATTCTTCTGTAACAGCCTCATCGGAGCCGCCAAAGAGCCACCACAAAAGAAGCAAAAACAAAACAAGCAGCAATACCAATAGCAACGGTACTGGTGCATTAACTGCCACAAGAACCAGTAAGGCAAGTGTCAACAGTAACAATATAATTTGCAGCCCACGATTTCCCATGATTTTCCCTCCAGTTTCTGACTGTTTACATCAAGCTAAACGCCGTTTCCCCGAAAATTCCGGCATCGCTAAAGCAATCCCGTGTCGCCGACCAGGAAGAAGGGCGCCCAAAAGTACGGATGCTGATCAATGTGTTGCAATTGTGCTTGCCGCAATGCCGAGCCTTTGGTGGCATTCTCTGCCAGTGCCTGATAAAACGCTGCCATGAGAACGGCCGTTGTCCTATCCTCCACCGCCCAAAATGTAGCCACCAGCGAACGGGCGCCCGCTGCCAAAAAAGCACGCATCAACCCCAGCAATTCATCACCCCCACCAACCAGACTACGCCCCGTCTGGCAGGCACTAAGCGTCACCAACGAAGCTTGCAAGCGCAGATTGAAAATATCCAATGTCGTCAGCCAACCATCTGCCAGCGCCAGCCCGGAGAAGAGCGGATTATCTGGACGGAACTCACCGTGTGTTGCCAGATGCAAAATTTTGTAATGCGCGGCTTGTTCTTTTAGATTTCCCACTGTCGCTTCCCCTTCAAGCAGGGTATAACCAGACCAGGTTTCGGCAATGGTTTGCGCTTCGCCCACTGCCTGCGGAATCTGCCCATTTCCAGAATAACCGACAGCTAATAAACCACCGTCCACATCGCGGTTCGCCTGGCTGTAACGCAGCACACTGGCAGCAGGCAGGTAGCTCACTTCAACGTGTTGTAGCAGATAATCTGTGCCATCAAAAAGGGCATGAAAGGGCAGGTAATGCAATGCCCCATGCGGCACGATGATGAGCTTTTGATAGGCATCCAGTTGGGGGCGCAGCGGCGCCAGCACACCCTGGTACAGTTTTTGTAAAACGCCCTGGGCGTTATGCGTCAAGGCTTCCGTGCGGGTGGGGGAACTGTGCGGCACGGCGCGAAATGTGCGCAGGTTCAGCCAAAACAGTTGCAGCAATTGTTGCACCTGTTTTAGATTGGTATCCAGGGTCACAGCTTCAACACCGTCCCCTGTCACCACAAAAACCAACAGGCGATCACGCACCGTAAAAAACTCCAGCAGCGCCGTATCTGGTGCGAGATAGGGTTGTATCGGTTCTGTGCGTGTCTGCCACAGATCAGCATTTTGAGCATACGCCGCATTACGCACCAGCAGTTTGTGCCAAACGGCCGTTATCTCTCCTTCAAGCTCTACAACCCGTTCACCAATCGCTTGCTGGGCGGCTAACTGCGCTTCCGGATCATCCCGCTGCCCTGGCTCCTCGCCCGTATGCCAGCGCCGATACAAACGGTCTCGTTCATTGCGGTAAGCAATAATCTGATCAACAAGCGGCTGATCGGTAGGCGAGTGCGCCTCGATACGGAGATCAAGCCGATAAGCCAACATATCTTGTAACGCCCTGGATTTTGCCCGTTCCGCAAATTGCAACGCTTCGGCTGCCTGATCCTGAGCCACGTAAAGCGCTACAATGTCTTCGTATAGTTCTGTTTTGTCCTGCGTAAAATCAGCCCGATACTCCAACATGAGCCGACTGCACACCTGTTCAAGTGCCTCAATACCCGTGTGCCAGGCGACCAGGGCATCGTTCTTATGCCCTTGCTGCAACGCCAGTGTGCCTTGCAAATGATGGCCTTGATAAATCAGGGTGGGGAAGTTATGCCGGGTAGCAATGTCGAGCAGGTTGGCGATGTAGGTGGCGGTTTGCTCTAATCGGCCAAAATGCAGACTGCATCGTGCCGCCAGCAGACAAGCACGCGCCTGTCCCAGTGAGAAATTATGCTGCTGAAAGATGACCTCTGCCATTTGGGCTAAAACAAGGGCAGCCTCAGGCTGATCTTGCTGGAGCAGCACCTGCCCAATTTGCAGATCGGTATCGGCTAAAGCCGTGCGGTTTCCCTCTTTTTCAAACAAGGCACGCGCTTCCATTAAAGAGGAGAGGGCGTCTTCGTATTGTGTCAGGCCACTATAGGCGTGTGCTTCGTTGAGAATGCATTTGCCAATTTCGTAAGGAGTACCCAACTGGGCAAAAAGCTGGCGTGCCCGCTGGCATTTTTCTAAAGCTGTTGAGAAACGGCGCAGTTGCAAGAGACAGTCGCTTGTAAATAATTCTACCAACATGGCATGGCGATAACGGCCGTCTTGCTTAAATCCCTCTTGAGCCTGATCCAACAAGGAGAGTGCCTCATTGTACCGGCCTAAAACGAAGTAGGTTATTGCCAGATTTTGTTTGGCACGGGCTGCATCAACTATATTTCCTTGCAGTGTGTAGGCGGTTAAGGCGGCTTGATTGACTGCAATCGATTCTTCATAGCGCCCTAAATTGCGCAAGAGTATGACGCGGTTGTTATCCACAACACGCAGTCGGGCGGTTACATCTTTGCCAGAAACTTCATACAAATCCCGAGCCTGATCTAGCAAATCAAGTGCCTGGGCGTCCTGGCTTAGACGGCCGCGAATGATAGCCAGGTTGACAGTTAGTTCAGCCAGCGGCAGCCACTCTTGCAGACCACGAAATATCTCACCTGCCCATTTGCCTACAGCCAGCGCCTCATCATACCGTCCCAGATTGGCGAGCGCATAAATTTTGCCGTTCTGAGACCAGGCTTGTTCTAGTTTGCTGTCAAAACGGCCGTAAATGGCGGCGGCTTCATCATAACAATCGATCCCTCGTTGATATTCTCCCCGGCCGATGGTGTAGGCATTGCCTTCAGCGCGTAGACTCAACGCCCGGTAGAGATCGTTTCCGGTTAGCTCGCCCATCCACCTGATAAGGGCGGCTACTTGCAGACATTGGTCTAAATCTGTGCGCATGAACTGGTCTGCCTGCTGTTTTAACAGAACTGACAGTTCAGTTTGCTCGGTTTGTGAAAATTTTGACAGGTATTGGGCTAAATAGGGGTACTGTTTAGAGGAGGACTGCGCCAGCAGCGAGGAGACAAATGCCTCTGGGGTGCGAATATTTGCAGGCAAACGCCGATAAAGTTTCTCAGTCTTGTTTGGTGAAACAAATAGAGTCATCTTTACTATTTATAACCCTGTGCCGGTAACGGCAGCTATTCTGATGTCGGACAGAGTAAGTTATGTAAACTTCAATGCACTACGTTGGCTTGGTTGGGTGGGCGGAGGGGGGTAAGATTACAAAGTGCCGCCTCTTTGCGCCGAATGAACAACGCAGCTTACTTTGTACAGAAATTGGGTTTGGTAAAGTGTATCGTATTTTACATCGTGGATAAACGCTGCGTTAAATCTGAAAAGCTTGCACGTGAATTTCAGTGACGTGCTGGCTGAGGATAAGGTCGTAGGTGCCGGGCTGCACACCAGTGAAGACGAAGTTGCCGATGTCGTCGATGGTTGTCTGTTGCAGGGAACGGCCGTTTTGCCTTAACTGTGCCTCAAAAACCGAACCGCCCCCACCCACCAACAACCCGAGAATCGATTTGTGTCCAGGTTTCATGGGATCATCCTGAATTTCCAGATTTAGTTGATAATCATCTACCTCATACATCAACGGTTCGCTGTCCGCTTCACCACGCAGCGCAAAAGCGGGGAAGGGCGCAGGGGAAAATGAAGCATCCAGGCCACGAGGAATTAATTTTGCCACTAGAATATGTATCTTTTCACGATTGCTAAAGGTTATCTCAGGTGCCAAATCAGTCAGGTAGGCTTCCAATTGTGCCAATTCCCAGCTGCAATGGGGGCAAATGCTCACGTGCTGCCGAATGCCTTGCGCCTGCTCACCTGACAACATCTTTAAGTGGTATTCCCCTAAATCTTCCGATGCCGGGCAGTCGATACGATACAGTTGAGCTGCGAGTTGAGTGCTGATCTGTTCCATTAGGTTGATCCTTTTAATTATCTTCTACTAAGATAAACGACCTTTTGCGCCTTTTTCACGCATCATCCCAAAATTGCCTGAATTCGTCACTGCGCCGTAAGCGAGCCACCAGATTTTCCTTGACGCGGTACACATCTTTGACATCCTCGAAAACACCGGGATACTGTGCCAGCATGTCTCGTGGTTTCAAGGCCAGCACAAACATGCCATAGACAACGGCCGTTTCTTTTTCATGATTCAACTGCTGTTTCAACCAGTCCCACAATTCTTTGCGGCTTCCATGATAGGCAATTTGATCCTCAACGGCCGTTTCTTCCCCATGTAGTTGATAACTCAAATCCTCCATCGGCTCCAACACCAGCCGATACTCCTTCTGCCGCACAAAATCGACCATCACACTATGCACACACATCTGCAAATAACGCAAAAGCGACTTTAAATCCGGGAACATCTCAAACTTTTCAGGCGTAATTCCCACCCACATCTTCTCAAACGCCCGGTTCATAAAAAACTGATCTTCTTCACCACTGCCAGCAAACGCCGCATGATGCGCCACCCAATGACTGACCAGAGGTTCATATTGCGCGTAAATAGCATCCCACGCCCGATCATCACGCTGCAAAATAGCCCGCCGAAACAATTCATAACAAAACCAGGGATCATAGTCCTGGCGGCTAAAAAAACGATTGCTTTCCTGGGTGCAGCGGTGACGAATCTTCGATAGCGTCAATGCCTGTAGTTCAACTTGAGTCACTAAAATTTCTCGTTTTATATCCTGTAAGCTAGATGTTGGGTGGGTTTCAAAACAGTTGCTGCATTGTACCCCAAACCTCATGGAAATAGAATCATTGCCATTTCTAGTTGTGGGCGTTAAACTGACAAACAGTCTATTTATGAATCAAAAGTCAAACCGCTATGACCCAAATCAGCCTCACGCAAGCAAATATCAGCATCAGCGAACCCGCCGTCGAAGAAGAGCAACTTGTTGCAGATGACACAACCACCGGGGGACGCTGGAAAGTTATCGCCCATGACGATAACATCACCACGATGGAATTTGTGGTGCGTATCATGGTGCAAATCTTCAAAAAGCCACTCATTTTTGCCGAAGCCATCATGTGGCAGGTTCACAACGAAGGTCAATCAGTTGTCGATGTGCTGCCCAAAGCAGAAGCAGAACACCGCGTACGCCAGGCCACCGTAGCCGCCAGACTAGAAGGCTTCCCCTTTCGCCTCACCATCGAGCCAGAAGCGTAGCCCAAGACTTTAGAAACGTTTTTATGCCTGATTTCTTCTTCTAGCTCATCTAAAACGGCCGTTTTCCACCCTTCGTTCGCCCTCCCCAAAATCTGGAATAAATTCCACAGCAAAACATTATACAATTACGGCACACTTGGCAGTCCAAGTACACTTGGCAGTCCAAGTACACTTGTTCATCTCCCTCAAGGAGGAGCCATATCCCAAAGGAGCCAATATGTCTCAAGAAACACAAAAACCGAATAATCGTAAACGCAACATCATCATCATCGGTGTTACGCTCATCGCCGTCATCGCCATCGGCGCTGGTGTCTGGGTTTTCCGCAGCCTCAACGGT
>JACSSI010001069.1 GCA_014879345.1 Anaerolineae bacterium
TGGATGATGACCCTGGGTGCCTTTGGTCTCATCTTTGGCCCCTGGTTTGACAGCAAATATCTGTTGATGGCGCCCGGCCTCGTCCTGCATCTAGCAGCAACCATCTGGCTGCTCTATGACATCATCCAACCCCTGCGCGGCCACAAAGAAGCCCAAACCATCGGCATGGCGCATCTGATTACCTCATATTTCTGGTTACTCGCGCCGATTTTAGCCTCCCCCTTCATCCTGTTTGGCATTGGGGAACTGCCCACCGCCAGCATTGAAGCGTTGGCACCCCAAGCCCTGATTTACGGCTGGGTGCTGCAATTTGGACTAGCGGTCGTGCCATACTTCTTCCAACGCTTCCTGTTCAACGATGAGAACGCGCCTTTAGGCGGCACAAAACTGAGTTACGCGCTCGTCAATTTGGGCGGCATCGCCTTGTGGACAGCTATCTTCGTAGAGCCATTGCACGGCACGCTGCACGGCGTCGCTTACCTGCTGTGGGCAGGCGCATTGATGACGGTGACTGTTGATTTGTGGCAGAAAATACGGATGGGGATAACGGATTGAGAGTCCAGGCATAAATGCCCGGCCTAAAAAAAATAGCGCCGGATAAATCCGGCTAAACAACGCTTTTAGCCCCGTTCACGGGGCGCTGTTTTTTAGGCGGGGGCTTTAGCCCTCGACACTATGGCACAGCAACCTGCCCCACCACAACCACATCGCTGCCATCTGAAACCACCAAGCGCTGCCCGGACTGCGGTGAGTACAAACCGACGCGCACAAAATAATCAGCCGACGGCGCTTCGGACGATACAAACAGCGTCACTGGTTGGGCAATAATATCGCCAGATTCCAGGCCAGAAAGGGCCGTCGGCCAGCCATCGTATTGGGCGATGATCTGGGATGGGTCTGCGCCGGAAAGGTGGACAAAGGCGGCTAAAGGCGCGGCTTGACTAGGCTTTGGCATGGCTACATCACCGGAACCAACCTGCCAGTAGAGGGTGAGATTGAGGGGTTCGCCAGGGACAAGCTCCCCCCCTTCGGCAAGCTCAGGGAGCGGAGCCACGCCTAGCAAGGTAAACGCTCCTTCAAAATCTGCGCCAACCTGTGCAAATCCAGCCGGTTCTACGAATCCCTCACCCAATGGATACACGACCACATCCGGCGCATTGACCCATTTGGCAATGACGCGATTGCTCCCCGTGATGCCTAATTCTTGCGATGGGATGTCTGAGACAGAACGGCCGTTTACCACCATCCTATCCACGCCCACCTCATCCCCATACGCCACCTCATACAAGCAAATCGAGTAACCCGCACAAGCCACCGGCTCCTTGTCTTGAAAATAGGCATACATATCCGTGTTTTGCAGCATCAGACCCAGGTGTTTGCTCGTCTCGCTGATGGCATACCAACCGGGCAGCGGCGTGTACGGGTTGTAGGCGTCGATTTCTGCCCCGGCCGTGAAGCGCATAAAGCCGGGCAGCGGCTTATAATTCACACCATACACCTCCGGCAACGCCGTGCCAAAATAGGACAAATACACCTCGTCGATGCCCCGTTCCGCCATCAACTCGCGCAAAAACAGCAAATCCTGCCCCCAATCGACATTGGCATCGACCAGCAGATCACTGCCATGCGCCGCGCCACCCGCAATCTCGTTGAAATACGCTTCCTGATGCGGCCAAAGGCAGAGGGTGCCGAGGGCTGACCAGGCGAGCAGAAACAGCAAGGGAATTATGGTTTTCCACGTAATGCGTAGTGCGTAGTGCGTAGGGATCTCCCTGTCTACGGAATACGCACTACGCACTACGATCCGCCCTGTTTGCGCCGCCAGCATGATGAGAAACGGCACGACGGGCAAAATGTGGCGGTAGCCGATGGTGATCCGACCCGTCATCGCCAGGAGCATGAAGAA
>JACSSI010000088.1 GCA_014879345.1 Anaerolineae bacterium
TAATGCCAATTAGTATTGGCAAGACTTTTGTAGTCTGCTTTGTTACACAAAAACTAACCGCACCCAATATGGAAAATACTTAAATTTATAACTGTCTCTCGAAGTCTCTAAGGGTTTTATTTTTCACAGAATTGAATTACTAGAGCGCAAAACCTTTGAGACTGGATGGCTATTCGTCTTCTTCCTGGTTGAGTAAATTCTCAAATGGGTCTTCTTCTGATTCTTCGACGTAGCTTTTACGGGTTTTGCCGCCTGTTTTGGGGTCTTCGACAAGACCCATTTCGTAGAGATGTTCCATAATACGGGCGGCACGGGGGAAGCCGATGCGCAGTCGCCGCTGGAGCAGCGAGGTGGAAAGGAACTCTTGTTTCTGGGCAATTTCGATGGCTTGCTCCAGCAGTTGGTCTGTTTCATCTAGCAAAGCATGTTTGGCGATGAGCGTATCCCAGGGTGTGGGCATCGGCTCGAAGTCGGGCATAATTTTCTGCCAATGCGTGACAATGCGCTCGATTTCATTGTCGCTGAGGAAAACGCCTTGTGCGCGAACAGGGGCAGCGGCGTCGGGCGATTGGAAGAGCATATCGCCCTTACCCAAAAGCTGCTCTGCGCCGGTTGAGTCGAGAATGACGCGCGAGTCGATACCTGAGGCAACTGAGAAAGAAAGACGCGCCGGAAAGTTGGCTTTGATGAGACCGGTAATGACATCGGTAGACGGCCGTTGTGTAGCCACCACCAAATGAATCCCCGTCGCCCGTGCCATTTGTGCCAGACGGCAGAGTGTGCGTTCCACATCGCCAGGATACATATGCATGAGGTCTGCCAATTCATCAATGAAAACAGCCAGGTAAGGCAGCTTTTTCTTATCTTTGTCACGCGCTATTTTTTGATTGTACCCGGCGAGATTACGCGCCCCAACCAGGGAGAACATTTCATAGCGGCGGTCCATTTCTGCCGTGAGCCAACGCAGCACCCCGACAGCCCTGTCTGCTTCCACCTCCACGCTGCCGATGAGATGGGGCAGACCGTTAAAACGAATCAGTTCCACCTTTTTGGGGTCAATCATAATGAGCTTGAGGCGCTCCGGCCCGTTGTTGAACACAAGGCAGGAGATGAGTGCGTTCATCAAAACAGACTTACCAGAACCCGTCGTGCCGGCGATAAGCAGATGTGGCAGTTTGGTGAGATCGATTGCCATCGGACTGCCAGAAACACCTTGTCCCAAAGCGACTCCCAGCGGGCTTTTGATTTTGGCGAAGGCATCAGATTCCATAATGGTGCGCATCCGCACGATGCTGATGTCGTTGTTGGGCACTTCAATGCCAACGACGCCGCGACCTGGCACGGGTGCTTCGATGCGCAGTCGAGTGACAGCCAGTGCCATTGCCAGGTCAGGACGCAGGGAAGCAATCTGGTTAATACGGATTTTTTGCTCTTTGATTTCGCCGTCGGAGCCAGTTTTTATAACATAGCCCGGTTCAACACCGAATTGGGTGATGGCGGGTCCCCGTTGAATTTCGATGACTTTGGCCGGGATATGGAAGTCGGCCAGGGTTTCTTCGATGATGCGTTTTTTCTCGTCAATTTCGGCAGGAGACATGACAGCGGCGCTGCCTTTATCAAGAATGTCGATGGGGGGCAGCCGTTTGTCGCGGCGGTTGAAGTCGATGCCGTCACCGTAGTCAGCGCTGTCGTCGATGATGATGAGTTCGTCTGCTTGGGTTTGCTTGTTTTGTGGCAGCGGAACGGCAACGGCTGGGCTTGTCTGAATGGTGGGGACGGGTGTTGTTACCGGTTTAGGTCGGGCTGGTGGTGCTAGTCGCTCGCCAACCTGGCGCAGGCGGATGGAGATGTGGTTGAGTGTTTCCAGTAAGTTTACCCAGCCAAATTTAAAGACGAGGGCGAATCCCCACAGCAGTAAGGCGAGGTAGAGTGACCAGGTGAGAAAGGGGCCGATGAGGTCTAGCAGAGGCTCGGAAAGCGCCCAGCCGACTAAGCCCCCGCCTAAACCGAGGTAGGCATCTGCCTGGGTGGCTCCGGTGAGGAGGTGGCTGATGGGCAGCAGTGCCAGCCAAATGAGTTCTAGTCCGACTATTTGGGAGGTGCGGATATGGGTGGATAACGGCCGTTTCACCTTCCGCAAGGCAATCAGCAAACCAACAAGTGCAAAAATGAAGAATAACGGATACGTCCCCCACCCAAAAATCTGGCGCAGCAAATTTGTCCACGCATCCAGCCAGTCTGCCTGGGTGACACCGGGCAGTGCCAACAGCGTGATCATGGCAAAAAGGAAAAAGAGAATGCCGGCAATTTCAACACGCCAGGGAATCAGGCTGTTGATGAATTTTTCATCCCAGGTGGGGGGCGGTTGCGCCGGTTTAGCTTTTTTCGAGCGTGGGGTTGAAGGTTTTTGAGCCATAGTCCAGTTAAACGTTCAACCCAAAAAATTAGAATTTATTTTTTTGGGTTGAACCCAACTGGTAGTTTACTCGTTAGGGGACACCCCGCGCAAACTGAGTGCCAGGCGTTTGCTTTTGGCATCAACGTAGAGCACTTTGGCTGTTACGTGTTCACCAATGCTGACCACGTTGCGCGGGTGGAGGAAATCACCTTCTGCCAGTTCGGAGATGTGGATGAGTCCTTCCAGTTCTCGTTCTAGCAGGACAAAGGCGCCATAGTTGACGATGTTGGAGATTGCGCCCTCAACAATTTGCCCCTGATAATAGCGATCTTCTGCGGTGAGCCAGGGATTGTCATAGAGCTGCTTGAGGCTGAGAGCAACCCGTTCCTTTTCCTGGTCGATGTCGAGGACGAGTACTTCTACGGTTTCATCTGGCTGCAAGATTTTGCTGGGGTGGATGACGCGGCTCCAGGATAGTTCTGAGATGTGGATCAACCCTTCGACGCCGCCTAAATCAATGAAGGCACCAAAGTCGGTCAAATTGGTGACGGTTCCGGTAACGATATCACCTGGTTGAATACTGGCCAGAACCAGTTCTCGTTGGCCGGAATCAACTTGGGCAGCACGTTCGGAGAGGATGAGCCGGTTGAGGCGCGGGTTGACTTCGATGATTTTGACTTGTAAAGAGGTACCGACTGCCTCTTCCAGCACTTGATTGCGCTGGGCGGCTACGTGAAACTGGGGAAAATCTACGAGTTGGGAGGCAGGTACAAATCCAGGCAGACCATGCCATTCAACTAATAAGCCGCCTTTGTTGAACCCGGTGATGGTTAGTGAAAGTGTTTCTTCATCATCATAGGCTTCTTGGGCGATTGTCCACGGATCGATGGGACGAGAAGTAGATGCGTTTTTTATTTGGTCAGTGGTGGTAAAAATAGAGTCGTCTTCAAAGGTTAGTTTGCCTAGGGTTTCTGGCGGTGTAGGATTCGCTTCTTCCTCTGCAAACAGGGCTGCCCAGAATGATTCGTCTACGTTGTGTTGACCACTGTCGCCTCTGGTTGATTCAGGATTCATATTCCATTACTCTTTTTCAATTTTTGTATCTGAGAATGTGATAGCAAAAATTATCTAGTGATAGCCTTGTGTTTCTTATTTTAAAATTTAGATTTAGGTTTTGAAATGAGGTATCCCTTTAGAAGCAAAACCTAGCATATTTGAGTGATGTAGTACCGAATTCCTATATATTTCCAATTATAGGCGATGGACGGTAGCTGTCAACATTATTAATGCTTGTGGTTTGTGGAACTTTGTATAATAGGGATGGTTTTCCATGAAAAGGTGAAATGAAATGGATGATTTGACGAAAACGGCCGTTATGCCTGCATTAAAAACGATATGGTTGGGTCACGCTTATGAGTATGTAGACACAATCAGTTCGACGAATGATGTGTTGAAGCAGCGGGTGGCTGAGGAAAATGAGGAAAAGCTGCCGCACGGTATGGTGCTGGTTACGGATTACCAGAGTAAAGGTCGGGGGCGGCTGGGACGGCGGTGGGAGGCACAACCGGGCACGTCGTTGATGCTTTCGCTGCTGCTGAGGCCGGATTGGCCTGCAGAACGTGCTTTGTGGTTGACGATGATGGCGGGGTTGGCTGCGGCTGAGGCGATTGAGCGGCTGACGGTTGTGCCGATTTCGTTGAAGTGGCCGAATGATGTGGGTGTTGAACGAGATGGTGTTTGGTATAAACTGGGTGGTTTGCTGGTTGAGGGCAGCGTGGCACAAAACGGCCGTTTGCAAAGTGCAGTCGTTGGCATGGGTTTGAATGTGAACATGATGCCTGAACAACTGCCAGAAGGAATAACGCCTGTCACCAGTTTGCTTGTGGCTGGCGGACAGCCTATTGACCGCCAAGCCCTGCTGTTGGCTTTTTTGGTGCGGATGGAGGCCTGGTATGAAACGGCCGTTGTTGGGCAATCACCTGTCACTGCTTGGGCAAAACGGCTGGTGACGTTGGGGCGTGAGGTTCAGGTGCGTCAGGGTGAAGAGCTAATTGTGGGAACGGCCGTTGGCGTTGATGAATGGGGGCAGTTGCGGATTAAGACAGGGGATGGTTCAATGCACACCATCACAACCGGAGATGTCACGTTGCGGCCGTAAAAAACGGCAAAAATATTTGAATCGCCGTTCTGAAAATAATCGTTTATAATTACATAAAGAAGTTGCAGAATATTAGGAAGCTATGCATTGTGGAGGCTTACCATGGCTGATGATTTTAGTAGTTTTGATGATGATTCATTTGACGACACCCCAGATTGGTTATTAGATGGAGAAGAAGGACAAGCTCCTAATACGGGTGCTGCGGTAGATAACGATGATGAATTTGAACAATTAAGGCAGAAAAGTGCCCGTTCTGGTTCTATGTATGATGACATGGAAACAGACAACCAGGGACAATCTAGCGGCTCATCGTTCTCTTGGAGCAGCTTTAGTTCGGGGCAACGTCTCGTTTTAGCCTTGCTGATTGTATTAGACATTCTTGCCATTGGCTTCGGCGTTTTAGTCATGACCGGTATCGTGTAATTGTCATTGTTTATCTGAATCAAAAGCCTGGGTTTAAAATTGCATAATCCAGGCATAAGCTTGCCAGTTGCATCCAGAACCTGGCAGGTATACTCGCAAAGGCAAAACCCACTTGTGTGACCTCTGGCATAACTATCAGATTATGCTCTTTGCGAGTATAAATGAGTATTGTTAAATGAATGGGCAGCTCGCCTTCGTCATTTTAATCCTTTTTATTTCATTTTTACTTGCATTGGGAATTGCTGCTTTTTCTTGGCAGCGGCGTCATGCTGGCTCGTGGGCATACCCATTTGTTTTGGTGGCTTTGGCGGCTGCCTGGTGGAGTTTTTTTTACGCCCTGGAATTAGTTGCCCCGACATTGGCAGGCAAGCTCCTGTGGGCCAAAATTGAGTATTTCGCCATCGTTATCATCCCCGTTTTATGGTTTTTGTTTGGCATGGCCTATACGGGTCGGCAAAAATGGTTGAGCCTGGTTCGCATTTTTTTGCTGTTAATAATTCCCGCCATAACATTGTTTCTCCTCTATACAAATGAACATCATCGGTTGATTTGGTTTGAAATACCGCTGGCTGCTACTGGTTACTTCCCGACACTGGCACCAGATTACGGCATATGGTTTTGGGTTCATTCTGGGTATTCATATCTCCTGTTGGCGATTGGTACGATTGTTTTAATTCAAACTGCATTTCGATCGCCAAAAACTTACCGCTGGCAGAACATGGCGCTGGTCGCTGGGGCTTTATTCCCCTGGTTGGCAAACATCATTTATTTATTAAATTTGAGTGTGTTTCCGAATATTGACCTATCACCGGTTGCATTTTCGCTTTCTGGGTTGGTATTAACATGGTCGATTTTTCGGTTTCATTTGTTTGATGTGGTGCCAGTGGCACGCCAGGTTGCTGTGGAAACTGTACGTGATGGCATGATTGTGCTGGATGATAAAAAACGTATTGTTGACATGAATCCGGCGGCACAAGCTGTTTTTGAAGTCAATCTTGCAAATGTTATTGGCCGTACCATTGATGAGTTGTTGGTAAATTGGCCGGAATTAGTTAATTCTTTTAAAGATGTTTTAGAAGTCGAGACGGAAATTCAAATAGCGGGAGAAGGTGGCGACCTTTATTATGAATTGCAAATATCACCGCTGTTGAATTCTCGTAAACGGGTAAACGGCCGTTTAATCGTCTTCCATGATATTACCAGTTACAAAGAAACGGAGGCTGCTTTAGCTGAAGCACGGGATCAGGCACTAGCCGCCAGTCGCGTTAAAACAGAACTGTTGGCTAGAGTAAGCCATGAACTACGTACGCCGCTCAACGTGATATTGGGTTTTTCAGAGATGATACAGTTAGGCATCACGGGAACCATTAACGAAAAACAATACGAGACGCTGGACAAAATTTTGGATAGTACGCGCTTTCTAACGAAGCAAGTAAATGATTTGCTGGATTTGTCCAGTATCGAAGCCGGCACCACAAAACTCCATAATCACACCTTTTCCATCATTGAAGTTATTGATGAAGTCATAGTAAAATGGCAGGCTGAAGCTGAAAGTAAATCGTTACAAATAGCCAAACTGAATCCTGCAGAAGCGCTCGAGACCGTCTATGGTGATAGGGAGGGCGTGACCCAAATCTTGACGAATTTGGTAGGAAATGCCATCAAGTTTTCTGATAAGGGAAGCGTTCAAATTAGTGCATTTGCTTTTGATGAACAGTTTTGGGCGCTGCAAGTTTCAGACGAAGGGCCTGGTATTCCGCCTGAAGCTCACGACTTGATATTTGAACCGTTCCGTCAGATTGATGGCTCTATGACGAGAATTCACGGGGGAACGGGGCTTGGGTTAACTATTGTCAAGCAAATGACCGAGTTAATGGGTGGCTGGATTAACCTGACAAGCAATGTCGGGCAGGGCAGCACTTTTACCGTTATATTACCCAATGAGCAAGAAGCAACATCGTCATCATAGCCCTTCGGTCATATGACAAATAGGGGAGAGGTTTAGGGTTCTTTTGAGGGGAATCGATACAAAAACCGTAAGGACATTTGCATATGATGGCTAAAGCAGTGTATCGTATAAAGAGTGAAAGGAATAGATGTGGATAATCAAAGTAAGCAGAACGAGATGCCGTTGGCACTCATAGTTGAAGACGAAGATTTATTGGCAGAATTGTTTGCTGTGGCATTTGAAGAAGCTGGCTACCAAACGGAAACGGCTAGAGATGGACAACAAGCGTTAGATTTATTGGCAAATATCACACCGCATATCGTGCTTCTAGACATTCATTTACCTTATGTCTCCGGTGAAGAAGTTTTTTATGAAATGAAGAAAATTGAACGCCTGGCTGAAACAAAAGTGATTATGGCGACGGCGGATGTGCGCAAGGCAAAAGAGATGGATGGCAAAGCTGATATGGTTTTGGTAAAGCCAGTTGGTTTTAGAGATTTGAATACGCTGATTGAGGATATGCGCCCCGCCGTAAAAGATTGATAGAACGGCCGTTATACCCTATTCAGAAAATGTTTAAGGCGGCGGACACACGTGTGTCCGCCGCCTTTTTTTTGCGCTCGAAAAACTTGTCGTGTTCCTTGGGAGCCGGTTATTCAGCGCGGAAGCGGATAACGCCGATAGTGAAGAAGACAACGGCGTAAGCGCACAAGATGGCAGCGATGGGCAGGATGTCTCGTAAGCCAGCGCCTTGCATGGTAAGAGCAGAGAGTCCTTGCATGGCCCAGGTGGTGGGCAGGATGTGAACGGCCGTTTGCACCGCCGGCGGAAATAGTTCCAAAGGCCACCAGCAGCCGCCCAGCAGCGCCATCGACATGCCCAGCATGATACTCAGGTTGCTGGCCTGCCCTTCTGTTTTGACAAACGTTCCTAACATCACGCCAAAAGCGACAGACGCCAGGCCGAAGGTGACGAGCATTACCGCCAGGGCGGCGGGTGAGTTCCCCCAGTTTACTTTCATGACGACAGCGCCAAAGACAACGAGCAAAGCCATCTGTACCAGCGCCGCCCCAAATTGTCCCGTGATGATGCCAGACAGGTAGGTGCCTCGACCTGTTGGCGCGACGAGCAGACGGCGTAAAGTGCC
Organism: Anaerolineae bacterium; assembly: GCA_014879345.1. GTDB lineage: Bacteria > Chloroflexota > Anaerolineae > Promineifilales > Promineifilaceae. Next base: position 8,075 of record JACSSI010000088.1, read on the forward strand.
GTAGCGCCGTTCAAAAGCCAGCAGTCCGGAGGTGCCTAACAGGGGAATGAAAACCCAGGTGATGAGCTGTCCTGCCGTGCCATGAGCTGCCTGATCGTAATCGTTGGCGTCTTCAGGAGCCGTTGTTGGAAAGGTGATGAGGACGCGGGTGGGGGTGTTGGCAACGGCCGTTTTTGCCAAATTCTGTCCCTGTTTCAAATAAGCCACCCGTTCGGTCTCGTTGGCGAAGGGCTGCTGCTGTTCTGCCTGCTGCAAACTGGCCTGGGCAATGGTGAGGGGGCGACTGAGGGTAGTAACGGCCGTTTCTACCGCTTGGGCGGCAATCTGGGCATCGCTGTTGTTGGGCTGCTGTTGGAGGGTTAGAACGGCCGTTTCGCTTGCGGAAACGGATTCGGCAAAACCTGTGGGAATGTGCAGCAGAGCCGGGGCTTCTTTATCCGCAAATGCCGCTTCGGCCTCAGCCAGAGGTTGGGTCTCAACGCGCAGCGGGCCTGAAGCTTGCAGGCTTTCCAGCAGCGATTGAGACAGGTCGCTTTGGTCTTCATCCACCACAATCAGCAGGATGCGGAAATCTTCATCGCTGCCCGAGCCTCCAAATGCGCCGCCCAGCAGCATGATAAAGATGATGGGCAGAATCAAGAAGAAGAGCAGTTCTGTTTTGCTGGAAAAGCGGATGATGGTGTCTTTCCAGGCGATGGCGGTGATTTTTGAGAGCATGAGATTTCTCCGAAATTGAAAGAGTGATGATTAAAGATGGATAGGTGACTTCAATCTTCAATCTTTGATTTTTAGACAAAGTTGTTAGAACGACGGCGAAACAGCGTCACAGAAATAATGAACAGGGTGGCAGCCATGAGGGTGAGCGCCAGGAGAACGGGCAGGATGTCGGCGAGTGAGCCGCCTGTGCCTAGCATGTCGAAGCCTTCGATGGCCCAGGCGTTGGGGGTGATTTTACTCAGCCAGGCGAAGGGGCCGTCAAAGGGTAGCTGCACAAAACTGCCGCCCATGATGCCAAACAGCAGCATGAGTGCTGTGCCGTAGCTGCTCACCTGGCTGGGACGGTCGGAAATGGCGGCGATGAGCAATCCCCAGCCGGTGGCGGCGGCGGCGGTGGCGGCGATGAGTAAGGCGACGGCGGTCGGGTTGCCCCAGCGCAGTTGGAAGAGCAAACTGCTGGCGATGATGAGCACGCTGACCTGCGCCGCGCCCGTCAAGAATATGCCGGAGACTTTGCCGCCCATGACCTGGGTGGCGGAGGTCGGCGAAGCCAGCAGCCGTGCCAGTGTGCCTTCGTCCCGTTCAGCGAGGATGCTGCGCCCGCCCAGGCTGACGGTGTACATGAGGAAGGCGACGGCCATGCCGGGGGCGAAGTAGGCGAGTGGGTTGGTGGCGTCGTCAGTGGGGTCAACGGCCGTTTCTTGCTGAATTTCGATCAACGGTGTGAATGTGATTGACGCTTGTTGATTTTGGATTGACGATTGGGTGGCGGGGGTTAAACGGCCGTTCATAGCCAGTTGCTGCATGGTAATGCCAATACCGATGGCGCGGGTATTTACCTGGGTCACAAAGTCATCAACGATGTTTTGCACCACGCTGGCGCTGATAGGGCGGGCAGGATTCTTATACACTTCAATGGCGACGGTGTCAGCGCGTTGTGCCGTTTCTTGGTTGGGGATGATGCTGTCGGTGAAACCAGCCGGAATAATGACGACGGCGGCGATTTTGTTGTCGTCTACTTGTTGACGGGCGATTTCGGGGGTGGTGGCTGTGTCTGGTTTGAGCAGGGTTGCCAGGTCGTCTTGGAAGAAGAGATCGGTGAGGGCGCTGCCCAGTTCGCCGCTGTCTTGATTGACGATGAGGACGGGAATATCGGACAAACCGGTGCTGCTGTCGCTGTCGGAGAAGGCGCCGGTGACGAGTCCCATGCCCAGGGTGAGCAGAAAGGGTGCGCCGAGCATGAGCAGCAGTGCGCCGGGGTCACGGAAGATGATGATGAGGTCTTTCCAGGCGATGTTGAGAATTTTTTTCATGAGATTACCTTTGGGAGAGTAAAGAGTGAAGATTAAAGATTGAAGATTGCAAGCGAACTCCAATCTTTAATCGTTAATCTTTTATCTTTGCTTAACCGTCTCGTAAGCCGCGACCTGTCAGGTGCAGGAAGACGGCTTCGAGGTTGGGTTCTTCGATGTCGATGGAGCGGATTTGTAAACCCAGGCTAGAAGCCTGGGCTACCACACCGGGCAGAACGGCCGTTGCTTGATTGACGGAGAGGACGAGTTGGTCGTTAACGGCCGTTGTCGTCAGCACGCCGTCAATTTGGGTGAACAAAGTGGCGTCGCCATTGGCCTGGTGGCCTTCGCCAAAGTGGAGGCGCAGCGTTTCTTGTTTGCCGACCAGCTTTTTCAGTTCGTCTTGCGTACCCAGGGCGATGAGTTTGCCATTGTCGATGATGCCTACGCGGTCGGAGAGTTCTTCCGCTTCTTCCATGTAGTGGGTGGTGTAGAGCACCGTCATGCCCTGGTCGCGCAGCTCTTTGACCATATCGAGGATGCGGCGGCGGCTTTGCGGGTCGATGCCCACAGTCGGTTCGTCCATGAAGAGCAGTTGGGGCTTGTGCAGCAGTCCAGCGGCGATGTTGATGCGCCGCTTCATGCCACCGGAGAAGCTTTTTACTTTGTCATCGGCGCGGTCGGTAAGATTAACTTGTTCTAACACTTCGTCGATGCGGGTTTTGAGGGCTTTGCCGCCCATGTCGTACATATGGCCCCAGAAGGTGAGGTTTTGGCGGGCGGTCAGCTCTTCGTATAGGGCGATTTCTTGCGGTACGATGCCGATGACCTGCCGTACCTGGGTGCTTTCCTGGGGGATGGTGTGGTTGTCGATAACGGCCGTTCCCCCGGAAGGTTCAAGCAAACAACTAAGCATGGAGATGGTTGTCGTTTTGCCCGCACCGTTGGGGCCGAGCAGGCTGAAAATCTCCCCGCGCAGGACGCTGAAGGAGATGCCTTTGACGGCTTCAAAGTCGCCGTAGCTTTTGCGCAGGTCTTTGGTGGTTAAGATTGAGTCGGACATGAGTTTCCTCGTGATTTGGATTGCGTATTGCGTATTGCGTGATGAATGAATAGTTTTGTTTGATGGAGGTAGTATAGGGGATGGGTGGCAGCGGGGGATGTGCCGAAGGTCATGAGCAGGTCATGATTGAGGGTATGACCTGATTGTTGTGCTTATTTTATGGAGTGATTACTTCAGGGGAAACGGCCGTTTCTCCTCCTCAATTTGGCTTCGTAAAATTCACAATGATATCCCGCTGCCCGAC
>JACSSI010001070.1 GCA_014879345.1 Anaerolineae bacterium
GTGCGACGGGTTTTTCAAGCAAGATTGGCGGGAGCCTTGTTTTCAGGCTGACTTTGGAAACGCCCTGGAAGATAGGGTAGGGAGATAGAGATAGAGTAGGGAGTTAGAGATAGAGTAGGGAGTTAGAGATAGAGGTCAGGGAACTCTCTATCTCTACACTCTATCTCTATCTTATTTAGGGAGACCAGGTATCGAATAACGGGGTGGTGCTGCCGGAGATGAGGCGGGTGGCGGGGCCATCGATGGTTTGCAGGCGGAAGTCCCAGTTGTCGGCGCTGCCGAGGGAGATGATGAAGGTATCATCGTTGAGCCATTGGGCAGAAACGGCCGTTTTTCCCTCTGCCATATCAACAACCAACGGAGACTCACCCAGTTGTCCGACGGCATAATTCCCTTGCTCCCCATACACAAAATGACGCGCCGCCGGGCTCCAGCCAAAAAAGTGCGTGGCGCTGTCCGCATAGTCGGCGGTAGTGACGCCATCGCCGCTGCCAATGACAAGCGCCGCCTCTGACCCGACCACCTCCCGGATATAGCCCAGTTGACGGCCGTTATCAGACCAGATGACAGGCGAAAAGATGATGTTACCGGCAAGCGTTGTTAACGATTCCGCTGCACCCGATGCCGGAATCCGCCACAACGCTGCGGTAACAGATGAATATGGGTCTGGAGAAGAAATAGCTGCAAACGCGCCCGCTTCCGTCCATTGCAGCCAGGGATAGAAAGCAAACTCACTGGCCGTGTTAACAAAATCGAAATTAATGACAGTCTGACGCTGGCTGCCGTCTAAATTCGCACGCACAACGGCCGTTGTCTGCCCAAATACAACCACATTGTCCGGCGCAATCGCAAAAGTCCCGCCCCCCTCACCGGCCGGGAACTGTTCCGTCAACGACCCTGCCAAATCGACCGTCCACAAATCTTCCTGCCCACCCACACCTGGGCCACCAGCCCGGTCAACAGCATAAGTATTGAAGGCGACGGCTTCACTATTTGCCAGCCATTGCATCTGCCCAATCAACACCACCAACTCAGGCGCTGGTACCATTTCTGCCAAATCTGCGGCATCGACTAAAGATTGCACAACGCCTGTCTCGATGTCGGCAAGGTTGAGAGACGCCTCATATTCATCCACAATCAAATAGGCCACATAACGGCCGTTTGGCGAAATCAATATCTCGTTCACATCTTCCGCATCAGCCAGCCAGATTGGGTCAGCCGCAGCGGTCTCACCCAACGTCAAGAGCCATAACGCCCCCGCATCGGCATACACCATGCGTGATTCAACCGCTAACCCAAATGCCGCCACAGCAGAAGCCGCCGACAGATCAGAAACGGCCGTTGGCACAACAGCAGTGGCAGCAACAGTCGGGGCAGCGGTCGGCGTTGGTGGCGCTACGACGGCTTGAGCGGCCGCACCATTGCTCACACTGGTATACTCGCTGCCCCCAGACACCCAGCAGACATTGCCATCGGCTCGCTCCGGACACACAATCTTCCACCAGCCGCTCTCCGCATGACGTCCCAGCACAACGGCCGTTTCCCCTTTGAGAATAAAACTGTCCCGTTCATACGCCACCCCCGGGCCCACGCGGATATTAACATCGACCAGCGCCTTGAGCAGCGGCTCCCCAGTCACCGGCTCCACCACCGGCGTGGCCGTAGCAGACGGCTCCCCGCGTAATGTGGCAGTGGGCGCGATATTTTGGATAACGGCCGTTGGCAGCCCAGCCCCCGTATCTCCATCAACCGTACCGCTCCCAGCCAAATCCGGCCGTGGCAATGTCACCGCCGTCGGCTCCCCCGCAAACGCATTACACGCCAATGAAGTCAAGACCAACAAGCCCACTAAAACCCATAAATAACGATGTCGTTTCATAGTATAAATCCAGTAACCAGACCTCC
>JACSSI010001071.1 GCA_014879345.1 Anaerolineae bacterium
AGCGGTTGGTCTGCTGGCATTTGTGCAGTTTCCCTGGCGTTTTCTTGGCCCAGCCAGCGTTTTTCTGGCAATGCTGGCTGGCTTGGGCGCGATCCAACTTCAAGCCTGGCTCACTTCACAATTCACAATTCGCAATTCACAATTCATTATTTTCATCATCATTTTCATCACCGCCCTCATCCTGCTATTCGCCCTGCCCTGGCTCTTTCCTAGCCGTGCCCACAGCCTGCCCCCTGACCAGTCACCTGCGGATACGATTCAGTTTGAGGTGGAAACGGGCTGGCTGGGAACTACGGCCGCTGCTGACTATTTGCCGCGAGATGTGCAATCATTGCCACTGGCAGATGTGACCCGTTCAGGATTAGCCGCCACACAATTGCCTGAGGGCTTGCTGGTAACAGAGTGGGTGATGGACTTCACAAGCCTTCGATTTAATTATGAGTTAGATGGAACGAGAACGGTCACTGAGCCTGTCGAAGTGGTTTTCCACCAATTCCTCTTTCCCGGATGGCGAGCTACATTGGACGGCGCTGCTCTTGAACTGGCTCCTAGCGCACCAGAAGGCTTGATAACGGCCGTTCTCCCCCCAGGCGAACACAGTTTTGAACTGACATTCGGCAACACCCCTTTGCGCACAGTTGCCACTCTAATTTCATTGATTAGCTTCGTTATTTTACTTGTATTAATTTCCTATGCCGTTAGCCGTAAACCGTCATCCGTTCACAATTCACAGTTCACAATTCGCAATTCACAATTAATTGTTTTTGCCGTTGCCACCGTCCTGCTCATCTTCACCCTCAAAACCCTCCTCCTTGACCACATTAATTCCCCCTTCCGCACCACCCAGTTAAACGCCCAGCTCTCAGCCGCGTCTCCCGTCAACTTTGGCAATGTCATCCAGCTTCTTGGTGCAGATATACCCCATGAACCTGTTCCCGCCGACCAGGAAATTGACATAACGCTCAACTGGCAAGCCCTGCCTCCCGTCACCGACGAATACAGTGTTAGTGTGCAATTGATGGGGGAAAACGGCCGTCGTGTGGCACAGTCCGATAGTTTTCATCCGGCGGGACTGCCCTTGCCGCGTTGGCAAGCGGGGGAATACGGCGTAGATGATCACCGTTTAACGGCACTGCCAGCCACCCCGCCCGGCGACTATCGACTGGTGGCATTTGTCTATAATCTGGCGACTGGGCAGCGCCTAGACAGGCTCAACGAAGCAGGGCTACCCCTCGACAATGAGTATGAATTGGGGCGCATCACGTTGACCACGCCGTCCCAGTTTCCTCAAGCCAGCGACCTCACCATCAGCCATACAAACACCGAGGGCGGGGGAACTGCACCATCCCTGGCAGAAAATGTGCAGTTGTTAGGTTATGATGCGCCATTGGCAGAGGTGACGGTAGGGGACGTGATCCCGTTAACTTTGTACTGGTACACGCCGCAAACCCCAGCCAAAGATTATGAAACCAACATCTGGATTAGCTGCGCGTCAGGAAAAACGGTCACTTCGACAGGCTCAGTGACCGTTTCCCCTGACGCGCCTGATACAACGTGGCAGCCGGGGCAACTCCAGCGCGCTGAATTTGATGTGCCGCTGCGACCGGTTGACGAAGCAGGCAGACCGCTGCGCTCTGGTTTTTGCACGCTTTATCTGCGTTTGTCGGCTGGTGAAGAAGCAAACAGCATTGCGCTGGAAACGTTTACCATCTCTGTGCCGGAACGACTGTTTGCTCTGCCAGAATCGGCGGAAACGGTCACTGAGCCTGTCGAAGTGACCGTTTCCGCCGATTCTGGCCCCATCACCCTGGCTGGTTTCACCCTGAATCAGACGAGCTTTGCGCCCGGCGAGACCATGCCGCTCACCTTATTCTGGCAGACGGGGGAAATGGTTGACATAAGCTA
>JACSSI010001072.1 GCA_014879345.1 Anaerolineae bacterium
GATTTGTGGTGAATCCCATATTAACAAAGTTAAGCCTTTTCTTTTAATCGACTTTGGAAACGTCCTGGTCGCCATACGACGTGGCTTGCATTACCAACCACACCCGACCATGCGGCTCAAGCCAACGGTGCAAACGCACGGCTTCGGCAGAATCTATCTCAGGTTTGCGTTTGTAGGCAAGATAATCCGGGGTGAGCGCTGCCTCATTCAACCATTCCCAAGCGCGTCCTGCAAGGTCATACCCTTCGCGCAGCTCGAGCAAAACAAGGTCAGAATCAGAGGCAGATTCTTGAATGTAAGCCCGCACCGCCCGATTCGTTTCAATCGTTTCTGTGCGGTCATGCCAGCGCACATCTTCCCGGGAAGCAACCACCATACTAAGCCCCAACAAAACAGTCAACACCGCCAACACAGCTAAACCCAGGTTCATATGACGCTGAGTCCGGTTCATGCGGGTCAGGCCGATGTGGAGGCCGACAATCGCCAAAACGAGTGCGCCGATGAACGCCAACAACCATATCTCATTGTGCCAAAAGAAGGCATGAAACCAAACAGGATTGGCTGACCCGCTAAAAATATGACGCCAATAGGTTAACAGCGGCGCATAAGACCAGTGCCACAATAAATCTTGATTGGTCATGCCTGCTTTGCCATCCAAAATTTCTTGATAATCAAAATTTACCAATACACCGGGCAGTTGCGCCAGCACGGAAAGGGAAAGCCATGCCACTAACACACCGCGCCGCCATTTGGGTCGGGGTTGACTGAGCCAATTGAGAGCGGGCAAACACAACAGAACCAGAGCAGGCATAACTGGCACCAGAAAGCGGGGGCCCCAGGCTTTGCCCCCGGGCCAATCGTACCAGGTGCTGTAAAACAAAATTGGCATAAGCATTACCGCCAAAGCCGTTAGATAAATGGGGGAGCGCATTTTGCGAAAATCAACCAGGTAGGAGAGGAAAACCATTAAGGTAAGCGGCACATAAAAAATAAGCCCTTTACCACTGCTCCATAGTTGACCAGCTATGCCTGTCCACAAGGGAGTGGTGAAGGCTTCAACGGCAACGGTGGGATGGGAAAGGTAAGTGCCAAAACGGATGTAGTTGTAGGCAACCAGGGCTATCACGGTAATGGCAAGGGGCAGCCCATAGGCTAACAGGTTTTTCAGCAGGGTTCGCCCGTTTCTGTGTTGTAACCAGTTCACAGCTATCCGGTAGGCTATGACAAGAGCGAAGGGCAGGACGAGGGTGACGTTGGCTGAACGTGACAGGATGAGCAGTGCGCCGCCACCTGCGCACAAGAGTAACCAGCGCTCTTTTGGATTTTGCCAAAAAAGTGCCAAACTCCATAATGAAAGCGCAATGCCCAAGGCGGCAAGCGGTTCACTGAATAACATTTGGGCGTAAGGCCAGAGTAAGGTTCCCAGCCCCAAAATGAGTGCCGCCAACGTAGCAGTGCGCTCTGAATAGCCCAGCGTGCCTACCAACAGATAAAATATGAAGACGGTAACGGCCGTTACCACCGCAAATGTCAAAAAAACAAGCTGCACCGCCCCCACTGCTGACCAATATTTCCCCACCAGCAAAACGGGCAGGGTAGCAATAACAGCCGCCACGCCCTTTTTGGAATACAGATCACCATCCAGGCCATAGGCATTTTGCGGCGGGTAGCGCTCCTGCTCCCATTCCATGCGGTTGACATCCAGCGTACCGTGCAGAATAGAATCAGAGAGTGCCAGCGTTGCCAGTTCATCAATGGAATGCTGGATACCGGCATAACTCAGGATATAAACAAACAGTACAAAAAGAAAAACCCAAACGCCTCGTTTCAATGTCTTCTAGTACATCCTGGCATAAATAAGGCTTTAGTGGCATATTTTAGAAAACTTAAAAGGATAATCTCAA
>JACSSI010001073.1 GCA_014879345.1 Anaerolineae bacterium
TATGACGCGGGCATGATGTTCAATGCCTGGCTTGAGTACCTTTGGGACACCTCGCTTGAATTTTGCCAGATGGCTTTGCAATGGCATCAATACATTGGGGCGGATATTTCAGAGTACATCCCTCTCATTGAAAGCTGCCTGACTTTTTTTGACGAGCATTATCAATATCTGGCAAAAAATCGGGGCACAAAGGCGTTGGATGGAAACGGACACCTGATTTTGTACCCCGGTTCGGCCTGTGAGACCTATAAGATGGCGACTAACGCAACCTCTACCATTGCCGCCTTAAAAACGGTAGCTGAGGGGTTATTGGATTTACCGGATCATTATTTAAATGATGCTAAACGGGGAAAATGGCAGAAATTCCTGCAACGGATTCCGCCGATTAGTTTTCAGGAATTTGAAGGGCAACAAACTATCGCGCCGGCAAAATCATGGGAACGGATAAACAACAGCGAAGCGCCACAATTATATCCGGTGTATCCATGGGGCATCTATGGCATTGGCAAACCGGATATTGACGTTGCCATCAATACCTATCAACACGATCCCGATGTGCAAAAATTTAAGGATCACATCAGTTGGAAACAATACAACATTTTTGCCGCACGCCTCGGTTTAACCACTGAAGCGGCGCGGTTGTCCATCCTGAAACTACAGGATTCGGGCAGACGTTTTCCGGCATTCTGGGGGCCTGGTTTCGATTGGGCGCCAGACCATAACTGGGGCGGGTCAGGCATGATTGGCCTGCAAGAAATGCTGCTGCAAACCAACGGAGACACCATCTATCTTTTCCCGGCATGGCCGCTGGCGTGGGATGTTCATTTTAAACTACATGCGCCGCAGTGCACCTGGGTGGAAGCTGAACTGAAAAACGGGAAGGTAAAAATTATTCAGGTTGAACCCAAATCGCGCCGGAAAGATATTGAGCTATTAATCAATGGAAGTGAATAAATGGAACGAGTAAAAGCGACCTATCTCATTGAAACACCACTTGAAGTTGAAACGGCCGTTGCCAATCTCGCCAGTTGGCAGTCGGGCGGCACCTTTGTCACGTTGCCAGGCGAATCGGATGCACGCAGAAACCGCTTTGCTGCCCTTGTTGAGAAAATCGAAAAACTGGATGACGTTAAAGAACCCAGCTTGCCTGGGGGCCTTGTTGGAGACAATCTATACCACAGAGCAAAAGTAACGGTCTCATGGTCGATTGAAAATTTCGGAGCCAATATTCCGGCAATGATATCGACTATTCAGGGCATTCTGTATGATTTTCCACATTTTACAGGGCTGAAACTGGATGATTTCGAACTGCCCGAATTTTACAATCAACACTTTAAAGGGCCTGCCTTTGGCTTGAAAGGGACCCAAGAGCTGGCAGGTATTGAATCCGGGCGTCCCATGATTGGAACCATCATAAAACCCAGCGTTGGACTGACACCGGAGTACACGGCCGTTTTAGTCAAAACCTTAGCGGAAGCTGGAATCGATTTTATTAAAGACGATGAAATCATGACATCCACTGCCAATTCACCATTTGCTGTGCGGGTAGAGAAAATCATGAACGTGATCAATGAGTTTGCTGATAAGACGGGCAAAAAGATCATGTACGCCTTCAATATCACCGGCGATCTGGATACGATGGAAGCCAACTACGAAACGATTCTCAAAGCAGGTGGTTCATGCGCGATGCTCAGTATCAACAGCGTGGGCTGGGCAGGGGTAAAAAGGGTCTGCGACTGGGGAGAATTGTCCATTCACGGCCACAGAAATGGGTGGGGGATGCTGACCCGTCATCCCTGGCTAGGACTCAACTTTCCCGCCTACAACAAGTTATGGCGGTTGGCCGGTGTAGACCAGATGCATGTCAACGGTATTGATTGCAAATTCTGGGAGTCCAACGATTC